>NZ_JBEXXQ010000076.1:0-41626 GCF_040630525.1 Streptomyces sp. NPDC005799 | reverse complement strand
CGGCGTCGGGCAGCGTGTTGTGGGGGGCGGCCCCTGGCGCGCGGTCTTAAACCCGTGCTTGGCGGCCCCCCGGCGGGGGGGGGGGGGAGCCTCACTGCAGGGTTTTCAGCGCAACGGCACGGCCGCTTACCGGACTTGCGCCCGGTCGCCCAGCTTGAGCAGCCGCTCGGCGTTGCCGTGGGCGATCTTCTCCTTGTGCTGGGCGCTGACCGGCAGCCCGTCGAGGAACGCACGCGCCTCGTCGTTGCTGCTGTAGGGGTAGTCGACCGAGAACAGGATGCGGTCGGTACCCAAAGCGTGCACGGCGGCGGCGAACGAGGCGTGGTCGAAGAAGCCGCTGGTGGTGATGTGGATGTTCTGGGCGAAGTACTCCCGAACCGGCCGGTCCAGGCCGCTGACCCTGTTCAGCATCCAGTCCGCGCGCCAGAGCATCGAGGGCAGCGCCTCACCCATGTGGCCGATGATGAGCTGCAGGCGAGGGAATCGGTCGAAGACGCCGCCGAGGATGAGCCGGAGCACATGCAGTCCGGTGTCGACGTGCCATCCCCACGCTCCAGCCGCGAGGGCGCCGTTGACCATCGGGGAGAATCCGGAGTACAACGCGTCGACCACCACCTTGGGCGGCCACGTGGGGTGGAGGTAGACCGGGACCTCCAGGGACTCGGCGGCCTCGAAGATCGGCCAGAAGAACTGGTCGTCCAGGTACCGCCCGTCGACGTGGCCGTTGACCATCGTCCCGACGAAGCCGAGGCTGTTGACCGCCCGTTCGAGCTCCTTCGCGGCCGCACCGGGGTCGGGCGTCGGGAGCGCGGCGAACCCTGCGAAGCGGTCCGGACGGGCGGCGATCACCTCAGCCACGACGTCATTGGCCTCGGTCGCGAGGCGCACCGCCGCGCTCGCCTCCAGGGCCTCCGGCCCTGGCGCGGTGTGCGAGAGAACCTGCACATCGATGCCCGCCGCGTCCATGCTCGCGAGCCGCTGCTCCCCCAGTTCGAAGAGCCGCTCGACCAACTGCGGGCCGACCCCCGAGAACCCTCGTGCAGCAGGCACGTCGGCGGGCGGCTGCACGACGCCTTCCCGCGCGAGGGGATTGTGCACGAGGGGGTGGTCAGCATTCGCCTCCCGAACCGCTGGCGTGCTGTAGTGCTCCTCAAGAGCGATGATCGTCATCGGGCGACCTCGCCGTCAGGAATGAGCCGCATGTAGCTAGTCCTTCCTCATGTCCCGCCAACTGCCGGCTGCGAGCACGACGACGGTGCATACCCGCCTCGCGAGAACAGGGCGTTCTCCTCCGTTGCCGAAGGTCCGGCTGGATGTCGCAGCGGCACACACGACCGTAGTGTCAGGTCCCGCGCCGGTAACCCCTCTCAAGGGAGCAACTGGGCCCTACCTTCGGTCAGTTGCCGCCCACAGCCTCCGCTCAGGTACCGGGCCCGGCCGCGTGGTTCACCAGCACCTTCTGGATGGCGTACGTCAGTGGGCCCGGCTGCTCGTCCATCGGATAGTGACCGGAGTCCTCCAGCACCTCCAGACAGCTGTCGGGATACCAGGCGAGCCAGGTGTCGGTCATCCGCCGGGCGCTCAACGACGGGTCGTGCGCCCCGGCGATGACCCCGACCGGAACGGTGTTACCGCGGATCTCGGCGTGGAAGTCACCGTCCGCCCAGGAGTCGAGGTAGCCGCGGACAGCCTCGGTCTCGGAGGAGGCGAAGGACCGCTCCGTGAGGTCCCGCACCCAACGGTCGCCCCGCCTGCTCCCGGTGGAACGGTCGATGACCGTGGCCCGTGCCCCGTAGTCCTCGACGGCCTGGTCGAACAGGGCTCGGCGCTCCCCCGCCAGTCCTCCCCCGCTCGCCGGCACGGGCGTCACACCGACGAGGGCACTGACCCGCTCCGGCGCGGCGAGCAGGGCCCGCTGGACGGCGAGGCCCGTCATGGAGTGCCCCACGAGGGCGAACTCCTGCCAGCCCAACGAGTCAGCTACAGCCAGTGTGTCCTGCGCGATCTCGTCCATGGTGTACGCGCCGCGGCGCTCCCTGGAAAGGCCGTAGCCGCGAGCGTCCATGAAGCACCAGGTGAAGACGGACCGGTCCGCTGCCTGCGCGACAGGCCCCCAGGACGCGGCGTCCGAGAGCCACCCGTGCAGGACGATCACCTTGCGGGCGCCGTCGCCGACCAGCTGGTAGCCGTTGCGGTCCTCGGTCGCCGGGCTCCGCTCGGTCTGCGCTGTCCCCATGCTCAGCACTCCCAGAGCGATTCGGTGACACCGACCTGGACGAGCTTGAACGCGCCGGTGTGGAACAGCAGCGGCTCTCCGTCCCGCGACCGAAGGTGTTCCACGTGCCCGATGAACAGGGTGTGGTCCCCGGCCGGCTGCCGTCCGACGATCCGGGTCGTCAACTGCACCAGCGAGCCGGCGACCACCGGCACCCCGCCGAGCCACTCGAACTGCGGTGGCGGCATGGGGTGCTTGCTGCCGGCGAAGCGCCGGGCGACCGACTCCTGGGAGTGGGCGAGGACGCTCACCCCGTAGTGGTCCGACTCGGCCAGCCGCACGGTCATCCTGGCGTTGTTCCCCAGGGAGACCAACACCAGCGGCGGGTCGAGGGAGACCGACATGAACGCGTTCGCCGTCATGGCGTGGACGTCCTCGGCCACCGTGTTGGTGATCACGGTGACGCCGGTGGCGAAGCGCCCCATCGCGGAGCGCATCGCCGCGCGGTCGATGCCCGGGGAAGCGGCCACGGCGGAGCTCCGCACCGCGCTGGTCATGATCCCGCGACCGCCGGCGCGGTGTGCTTGGCGATGAGCGCGTGCGCCTCGTCGACGTCGGCCCAGGCCGGGAAGAAGTCCTCCGGGTAACTCCGGGAGTCGGTGTGCCACTGCCGGATCGTCTGCGACTGTGTCCCTGCCCGGACCAGGTCACGCACGTGTTGCGGGCCCTCCAACTGGATGTTGGTGTACGCGGTGGCCCACTGGGCGTACTCCCAGTAGGCGTCGAAGGTCCGGTTCATCCAGGCCTCGTCGAAGGGGTCGCCGCCCTGCTCGACGATCGCCTCCAGGTAGGTCTTGGCGCACTTGACTGCGTTGTTGGCCCCCTCACCGGTGATCGGGTCGTTGAGGACGACGAGGTCCGCCATGCCCAGCACCTTGCGACCCGACGGGAGCGTGGCGACCGGCTTGCGCACGGTGGGTGGGTAGCATCCGCGCAGCACGGCGTTGTCGTCGGTGACGGTGACGTCGGCGACGCGGTCGGCGTTCCAGGGCATGAACTTGCTGACCAGGGTCTTCGCCTGCCGCAGGTAGTCGGCGGGCGTGTCGATGCCGTCCCAGCAGTCCATCGGACCGCCCATCCGGCCTTCGAACATCAGCAGGTTGGCCGGGCCGGTGATCGTGAGGACCGGGAGGAAGAAGAACTCGCCGATACCGGGGATGACGGTGATCTCGGTGGCAATGCGCTGCGGCGTCTGCAGGCCGTCGACGTACACGGCGGCGATGTAGCGCTGCGGCGTGTCATAGGTGCACCGGGCCTTGTCCTTCTCGAACAGCTTGCCAATCTCGCCCTTGCCCGTGCTCATGATGGTGAGATCGTGCGAAGCGGCGAGGGATTCCAGCTCCGCGACACCCGCCGAGGCGATGAGCAGGCGGCCCCCGCGGCGGCGGAAAGTGTTCATCCAGAACGGGATCCGCACCCGGTAGTCCACCGATGCTGCCGGCCCCGGCCGGTAGGGCGCGGTCCAGGTGAAGTCCAGGCCTCCGTCGGGGCCTGCGACTGTTACCGTGAGGTCTTCGCCCGCCGGCGCGGACTCCTGCCAGAAGTCCAGGCCCATCTCCCGCTCGATGCCGCGGGCTGCCGGGTAGAGCAACTGCGTCGAGGTGACGCGACCCGTGGCGATCTGCTCCGGGGTTCGATCGGACACCAGGGTGACCTGGTAGCCCTTGTCCTGGAGCCCGAGCGCGAGGATCAGGCCTGCGTGCCCGGCACCGATGATCGCGATCGACGGCTTCGTCGTCATGGTCAACTCCTTTGTCAACGGCTGGTGGCGGTGTCGGTCAGGCAGTGGTGACGGAGTCACCGCCGGTCTTGATCAACTCTTCCGGAACGAGGTTCTGCCGGCGGGCGCTGGCGATCATGGAGGCTTCGAGCATCCACTCCCTGGCCCGTCGCGGGTCGCGGGAGATCTGCCGCAGTTCGTCCAGGCGCGCGTCGCGGGCCTCGCCCACATCCAGGGACAGGTCCCGGGTGTTCCGGTGGGTTATCCGCTGAATCTCCGACAGGGCGACGCGCCGGCGCTGCTCGGCCCACGAGTCCAGATCCGGAGCTCCGTCGGCGTGGGCGAGTGTCCGGCCCAGGGTCCAGGCGTCGTGGACACCGGAGTTCAGCCCCAGTCCGCCGATCGGCGAGTTCACGTGTGCCGCGTCGCCGATGAGCACCACCGGCCCCCGGCGGAACTCCTCGGCCACCCGCTGGTGGACCCGGTACAGCTGCCGCGAGAGGACCTGCGGCATGGGATGCGGGTCGAGCAGCGCCTTCAGGCGCCTCACGATGAACCCGTCCGTGACCGTCTCCTCGTCCGACGGTCCGTCGGTGACCTCGAACATCACGCGCCAGCAGTCGGGGATCCGCAGCAGCATCATGTGCTCCGCCGGGTCCGAGACGTAGTTGACGTGGGAGATGCCCGGGAAGTACTCCTCCAGCGGCGCGTCGATGCCTAGCAGCAGATAGCGGTGCTCGTAGGTCATGCCTTCGAACGCGACGCCGAGGTCCTGGCGCACGGCGCTGCGCGCGCCGTCGGCGCCCACCAGATGCCCACCGGTGACGGTGAGGTCGCCGTCGGGACCGCTCACCCGGACGTCCACCGAGGTCGGCGAGGTGACACGGTGGCCGGTCACCCGGTGGGAGAAGCGAACCTCGACGCTCGTCTCCTCGGCGAGCCTGTCGAGCAGCATCCGTACGTATTTGTACTGCTCCAGTTGCAGGCGATAGGGGTACTGGGTGCTGTCCGACAGGGTGGAGAAGTCGAATTCGGCGATCAGACCGCCGGTGCGATCGCGCAGCTGGTAGGTGGGAGCCACCAAGCCCTGGGCGAGCATGTCACCGATGAGGCCGAGCCCCTCGGCGAGTTCCAGAGTCGGCGGGTGGAAGGTCGAGGCCCGCCACTGGGTGGCCGGCTCCGCCTCCGACTCCAGCACCAGTACGCGGCTGCCGGCCCTCCCGAGTACCAGGGCGGCGGTCAGACCGACTGGGCCGGCACCGACGACGATCACGTCGTAGGCGACGGCCTCACCTTGCCCGATGGAAGCAGACACAGGAGTCCTTTACGACGGGTACAGGATGTTGTGTTCTCCGCGGCGTGCGGGTGGTGCGTGCCAGTGACGTTACGAGTCACGATCGACGACCGGAACATCTGCGGAATCGAATCGCCTACTATTCCTCTATGCGGCACACACGGTCCCAAGGAGCGACGCAGACGCTGGGTTCGGTGGCGAACGCCCTACGAGTGATCGCCCTGGCACACAGTGACGGCAAGGTGACGCTTCCGTCGATCAGCGACCACCTGGGCGTGGGGAAGTCGACGGCGCACCGGCTGGTGACCACGCTCGTCTCGGAGAACTTCCTGCAGCGCAACCCGGCCCACCATGCCGAGTTCATCGTCGGGCCGGCGCTTCTGGAGATCGGCGCCGCGGCGATCCGCAGGGCCGATATCCGGCGTCACGCACGGCGCCCCATGGAGCGCCTGTGCGACCAGCTCGGCGAGACCGTCAGCCTGGTCATCCTCGAAGGCAACTCGACCCGGGTGGTGGACGGAGTGGAGTCCCGCCAGGCGGTCCGCGTGGGGCTGCGCACCGGCGTGGTGCTCCCGGCCAACGCCACGGCAGCGGGCAAGGTGCTGTTGGCGCAGCTGCCGGAGAAGGATGTTGTCGACCTCTTCCCGCAGGGACTGCCCTCCCTGACCGGCTCGACCAAGTCGACATGGCCCGAGCTGAAGGAGCAGTTGGCCGAGGTCCGTGCCCAGGGCTTCGCGTTCAGCGCCGACGAGAGCGAGCCCGCCATGAACGGGCTCGCGGTGCCGGTGAGCGACAACACCGGTGAGTCCGTCGCCGCCCTGGCCATCGCGGCGCCCTACTATCGGCTCCCGGTGCACACAGCCCAGGCCAAGGCCAGGTTTCTCCGGGACGCCGCCGCCGTCATCAGCCGCGCCCACGGTTGAAGGGCGCACACCGGTGACCGCCGTGCGGCCCGGCCTCACGGGGTGTCCGCGCTCCGCACAGTGGCCGACAGCTGCGCCCCCGCTTCGAGCAGGGCGCCGATGTGCTGGGTGACAGCACCGGTCCGGCTCGTCGGCACGAGAACGGCCAGGCTTGCGAGGGCCTGGCCGTCCCCATCGAGGACCGGTACGGCGACGCCGTGGACGCCCAATTGGAGTTCGTCGTGCGAAAGGGCGTACCCGACGCGGCGGACGCCGTCGAGTTGACGGCGCGCAGCTTCGGGATCCTCCGCGCGGCCTGTGATGCGCTCTGCGGCTTTCTGGTCGAGGAACGCGAGGATCGCCCGGCCGCTGGCACCCGAGAGCAGTGAGTGACGGGACCCGATCTTGTGCTCGACACGCACCACGTGCTGGTCGGACACGGACTGGAGGAGGACGACTGCGTCGTCGGCATCCCGGACGTGCATCACAACGGTTTCGCCGACGGTCTCGCGCAGCCGCACCGCGGCGGCCTTCCCATGAGCCGCGAGATTCGGTTGCACGCGCTCGGCGAGCCGGAGCAACGCGATACCCGCCACATAGCCCTCGTCCTGGCGGATGACGAAGCCGCGCTGATGCAGGGTGGCGAGCAGCCGATGCACCACCGTACGGTTCATCCGCAGATCGCGGGCAAGCTGAGCCGGGGTACACGGTTGACCTTCACCGACCGCCACCAGGACGGCGAGTGCCTGGTCGGCGGTCTTCGAGATCTCAGCCATGGCGACAACCCTACCCTGCCCACAGAGGCATACGAACACGATCGTCCGGATATCGGACTACGTATGGGGGTCGTGCTTTCTCGCATTCGGCGATCAGGCGGTGAAACCCTTCGTGAGCCCCTGCCAGACCGCGTCGTAGTCGGTCTGCAGATGAGGTGCACCGGCAGCGGCGGAGGTAAGCCGCAGAGGCAGGCGCGTCTCGAACATGAAGGCGAGCGTGTCGTCGATCTTCTGCGGTGTGAGTTCGCGGGTGCTCGCTGCGCGGAAGGTCGCGGCATCCGGGCCGTGCGAGGTGAAGGAGTTGTGCAGGCTGGCGCCACCGGGCACGAAGCCCTCCGCCTTCGCGTCGTACACACCGTGCACCAGGCCCATGAACTCGGTCATGACGTTGCGGTGGTACCAGGGCGGGCGGAAGGTGTTCTCACCGACCAGCCAGCGCGGGGCGAAGATGACGAAGTCGGCGTTGGCCGTCCCGGGCACCTCGCTCGGTGACGTCAGGACCGTGTAGATCGACGGATCCGGGTGATCGAAGCTGACAGTTCCGACGACCATGAACCTGGACAGGTCGTACTTGTACGGTGTGTAGTTCCCGTGCCAGGCCACCACGTCGAGCGGTGAGTGGTCGTACTCGGAAGACCAGAGCGCGCCACCGTACTTCTGCACCACCTCGACACTGGCCTCGGTGTCCTCGTACGCGGCGACGGGCGCGAGGAAATCACGGTGGTTGGCGAGTCCGTTCGCACCGATGGGGCCGAGTTCGGGGAGCGTCAGCATGGCGCCGTAGTTCTCCAGGACATAGCCGCGGGCCTGGCCGTCCGGCAGTACGACACGCCAGCGGATGCCCCTGGGCACCACGGCGATTTCACCTGGTGAGACCTGCAGAACGCCCATCTCGGTGTGCAGCAGGAGGGTGCCGGACTGCGGAACGAGCAGCATCTCCCCGTCGGCGTTGACAAAGTAGCGCTCGGTCATGGACGTGGTGGCCGCATACTGGTGGATCGCGACGCCGGTATGTGCCTCGGCGTCGCCGTTGGCGCCAATGGTGAACAGCCCCTCGACGAAGTCGGTCGGGACTTCCGGGACGGGCGGGGGATCCCAGCGCATCCGGTTGGGATTCAGAAGCTCGTCCCAGACGGGCGCGGTCCGCACATGGCCGGAGTCGATGGGGACGAACGCGGAGTGAGCGGCGGACGGCCGGATCCGGTACACCCAGCTGCGCCGGTTCGTCCGCCGTGGAGCGGTGAACGCGGTACCGCTGATCTGTTCCGCGTACAGCCCGAGCGGCGCTCGCTGCGGCGAATTGCGTCCTTCCGGGAGCCCGCCAGCCACTGCCTCTGTGGCATGGTGATTGCCGAATCCAGAGAGATATCGCAGTCCGGCAACGGTCTGTCCGGTCGAAGTCGGCGCGGTTTTCTCCTGTGCCTCGGTCATCGCAACCTCTCGTTGGGTGTTGTCGGTTCATCGGACGCGGGGAGCACACGGCCACTGACCTGTCCGAATGCGATGCGGCCACCGCCCGGTGCCGGCGCTGTCGCGGAGAGGGAGACCACGTCGTGGTCCTGGAGGAAACCCCTTTGGTCACCGCCGGGCAGTTCCAGGGGCCGCTCGCCGTTCCAGGTCAGCTCCATGAAGCTGCCGTATCCCGATGCCTCCCAGGCGGAGATCGTTCCCGTGCCGTAGAGGTCACCGGTGCGCAGCGAGGCGCCGTTCGAGGTCATGTGCGCGAGCTGCTGGGCCGGTGTCCAGTACATCGACGCGAAGCTCGGGGTGGAGACCAGGTGGTCGTTGAGCCGTAGTTCGAGCGTGATGTCGTAGGAGAAGGGCGTGGTTCCCGTCAGGTGGGGCAGGGGCGGCGGGTCCTGCGGCGCCGGCTCGATCTTGGCGGCGGCCAGCGATTCCAGGGGGATCACCCAGGGGCTGATGGTGGTGGCGAAGGACTTGCCGAGGAACGGCCCGAGCGGAACGTACTCCCACGCCTGGATGTCACGGGCGCTCCAGTCCAGCAACAGCACCGCGCCGAAGACATGCTGCTCGAACTCGTCGACGGTGACGGCGCTCCCGAGCGCCGAGCCCGCGCCCACCACGAAGCCGAGCTCGACCTCGATGTCCAGTCTGGCGGTCGGGGCGTAGCACAGTGCGCCGGAAGCCCCGGCCCTGTACTGCCCCCGGGGCCGGCGGATCCGTGTCCCGTCCACCACCACCGTGCCCGCCCGGCCGTGGTAACCGACCGGCAGATGCCGCCAGTTGGGTTTCAGTGGTTCCTCGCCCGGCCGGAGGATGCGGCCGGCGTTGGTCGCGTGCTCGATCGAGGAGAAGAAGTCGACGAAGTCCGCGACCTCGATCGGCAGGTGGAGCCGTACCCGCTCTCTCGGGATCAGGTACGGCTCCATACGGCCCTCGGTCCCCGGCCCACCGCCCCTCAGCGCGTGGAGCAGGGTCGCCCTGGTCTCCGTCCACGCCGCGGGGCCGCGGGCCAGAAACGGGTTCAGACTCGGGTGGTCGAAGACCGGGTCACCAAGGGCCGACGCCAGATCCAGCACCCGATCCCCGACCGCGACGCCCACACGAGGCCGTTCGGCGCCGACCGAGAACACACCGAACGGCAGTGGGAGGAACGGAGGGCTCACAGGTGCTTCCCTCCGTCCACGACGAAGGTCGTCCCGGTGGATGTCCGGAAGTGGGTCACGGCTCCGACGACGGCCACCGCCACGTCGTCCGGAGCGACCACGACCCTGAGCGGCGTGGCGGTCGCCTGGTCGAGGACCGCCTGGCGGTCACGGCCCGGGACGAACGCGGTGTCCACGGCGGCGGGCGCGACACCGATCACCCGGATCTCGGGACCGAGAGCACGCCCGAGCGACATGGTCAGGTTGTCCAGTGCGGCCTTCCCGGCGCAGTAGGCGATGTTGCTCCCCGATGCCGTACTGCCCGAGATCGAGGACACGTTGATCACGACCGCGTCCCCCGTGCTGCGCATCAGGGGGGCGAAGGCCCGCACCGTGGCGAACGGGCCACGGACGTTGATCCGCATCAGTGAGTCGAACAACTCGTCGTCCAGCGCCCCGAGATCCGAATGCCGGACTTTCCGAGTGACACCGGCGGAGTTGACCAGGACATCACATCTGCCGTACTCGTCCTCGACGAGCCGGGCGACCTCGCCCAGCCGCTGCGAGTCCTCGATCGGTATCGCCAGGTGGCGGTGGCCTCTTCCCGGCAATCCGGCGACCACGTCAGCCGCGCGGTCGGCACCGCTGCGGAAGCCTACGAGGACCGATGCCCCCTGTTCCGCGAGCCTGCCGGCGGTCGCCGCACCGATGCCGCTGCTCCCGCCGGTCACCACTGCGACTTTCCCCTGCAGCGGCAAGGTTCCCAGGCCGCCGGTCCGGACTGCGTTCATCTGATCACTTCCCATCGAGACTGCGAGGCTACCTAGGGAACGATAATCGAGCAACACATGACCGTTAATCGACCATCAGTCGCAGCTCCGGCCTATGCCGCTGCTGCTTCATGCATCGACAGGCGAGTTACCCAACCGGATCGAACGGATTAGAGCCTTACAGTTCGATATTCGGTCCTACTTATTGACACAGACGGCTGCTCCGAGGAACGCTCACTTGCCCGAGGGGCCTGGAGATTCATTCCGAACAGTGAGGTTCGATCCATGGCGAACATCAACGTTGCCCGACTCGTGACGCTCGGCAAACCGCTTGAAGTCGGCACGGCCGAGAAGCCGGTCCCAGGTCCGAAGGACGTCCTCGTCAAGGTCGCCGCCTGCGGCTTCGTACCCAACACGTTCAACGTGGCCGGCGGATACACGCCCTTCAGCATGCCGGAGCTGCCAGCCGTGTTCGGCCTCGATGTAGCGGGGACGATCGAGGCGGTCGGCGAACTCGTGGTGGGACTGAAGGCGGGAGACCGTGTGTACGTCGACCCGTGGCACACCTGCGAGACCTGCCACCAGTGCAGGCGCGGACGGACGGATCTGTGCCAGAACGCCTACTTCCGCGGATACATGTCACCTACCGTGGCCGGCGGGCAGTGGCTCGGCCAGTACCCCCTGGGCGGCTTGTCGCAGTACGTGGTGGCCCCCCACAACAAGGCGGCCCGGCTGCCGGAGTCGATCGATTTCCTCACCGCCTCGCGGTTCGGCTACATCGGAACCTCCTTCGCCGCTCTCCTCAAGGGCGACCTTCGGCCGGGCCGCACCCTGCTGATCAACGGGGTGACGGGAACTCTCGGGGTCGCCGCGGTGGCGATCGCCCTCGGCATGGGCGCGACGAAGGTACTGGGCGTCGGACGCAACCGCGAACTGCTGGAGCGCGTACGGCAGATGGCCCCGGGCCGGGTCGAGACGGTCTCCTCCGAGGAGGTCAGCGACCTGGTGAGCTGGGCCAGGGAGGAGACCGGGGGCCTCGGGGTCGACATGATGTACGACTGCCTCGGCGTCGGCGGCGACGCCCACGGCACCAACACCCTCATCCGGGCCGTCAAGGCGGGTGGGCGCGCGGTCCTGGTCGCGGGCGGTGTCGTGGGCGATGTCGCGCAGCCGTACATGGACGTGCTGATGAACGATGTCCGCGCGGCGGGATCCGTGTGGTTCAACGCGGCCGAGATCGACCAGATGATCGACATGATCGCTGCCGGCGTGATCGACCTGTCGTACCTGGAGCACCGCACGTACCCCCTGTCCGAGGTCAATGACGCGCTCCAGATCGTGGGCGCCCGGCCCGGCGGATTCGTGAACGTGGTGGTCGAGCCCTGACCGCGGCCCTCATGCCGGCCGACCGAGTACAAGGAGTGAACGACATGACGATCAGACGACTGGTCACAGGACTGCGAGAGGGAAGGTCCACCGTCCTCAGTGACGGCCCCGTCCCCACAGAACACGAGTACAAGGCGGTGCCCGGCATGACGTCCGCGGTCATCTGGGCCACCGCGCACTCTCCCGAGGTCGACATCACCGAAGCGGCGCCGGCGGGCACGTCGTGGCATCCCGCGCCGGGTCACACCGTGCTCGGCGTGGTGGACTTCCCACCGGACTCGTTGATGGCCACGCCCGGATTCGACTTCGCTGCCGCCGGGGCCGAGCAGTTGCAGCACCTGCCGGGGCTCGCGGAGCGCATGGAACCGGACAATCCCGGAATGCACTTCACGGAGAGCGTCGACTACGCCGTGGTGCTGCGCGGCACGATCTGGCTCGAACTGGAGGACGGCGAGCCCACCCCACTGACCGCGGGAGACATCGTCGTCCAGCAGCGGACGCGGCACGCGTGGCGCAACCGTGGCACGGAGAGCGCCCGGATGGCGTTCGTCCTGATCGGTACCGACCGGGTCCACTGAAAGCGCAGGACGACACCCGCGTTCAGGGGGTGAGGGAAGGAGCAATGAATGTCTACGGCCAGTCCGTTGACCGTGCCGGCCGCGTTCGACCGTGTCGCCCGGCTGTACCGGGAGTCCGAGGCCGCTGTGGACAGCGTCTCGCGGCTGACGTTCGGGGAGCTGGACGATGCGTCGCGCCGCGTGGTGACGCTGCTGCGGACCCGGGGCGTCACGCCGGGCTCGCGCGTGGC
This sequence comes from Streptomyces sp. NPDC005799, assembly GCF_040630525.1. Lineage (NCBI taxonomy): Bacteria > Bacillati > Actinomycetota > Actinomycetes > Kitasatosporales > Streptomycetaceae > Streptomyces > Streptomyces sp. NPDC005799. The sequence goes on along the minus strand of NZ_JBEXXQ010000076.1, from coordinate 29,089 downwards.
ACTGTTGACGCTGCCGTCGGCCGTCCACCTCGTCGCCTGGCTCGGAGTGGTCCGCTCCGGTGCGATCCCCGTGGTGTTGCACTCCCGTGAATCACCACAGCTGCAGGCACGTCTGTGCCGGAAGTTCGGGATCGACCTCGTGCTGTACGACGCCTCTCTCGCAACAGCGATGGAGGCGATGGCGGGCGACTGCGCCGGTCCGTTGACCGGGATCGCTCTGCGGTCGGCCGCTGCGGCTCCCGAGTCGTCCGCCTCGGAGGTCGAGGTCCCCCGGGATCTGCCGGGCTTCGCACCGGCGCGGGAACTGCCGGTTCCGGCGGAGGACGACACCGCTGTGATCATTCTGTCGTCGGGGACGACGTCCTTGCCCAAGGGCGTGACGCACACCCACCGCGGAATGCTCGAAGCGGCCCGGACCGCCCAGGGCATGTACCTGGGCCTGCGCCCGGGGCAACGGGTGATCGTGCCGTACAGCACCGCTTTCACCGGCTGCTACGCCACATGGGTGCCGTTCCTCAACGCCGGATCGTGCTGCGTCTTCCTGGAGAAGTTCGACCTGTCCGCGTACGTCGCCACCGTTCGACGCGAACGGATCACGCACATGTCGCTCGCTCCGACCATGTGGCGCAGGCTGCTCACGCTGGACTCGAACGCGGACACGTACGCCAGCGTGGTCCAGGCACACTTCGCCGCCGAACCGATGGACACGACCACCCTGCGCCGGATCCGTGAGACGGTCTCACCCAACGTCGCCCAGGCCTACGGCTCCACCGAGACGTTCGGCATGGTCACCGTCAACCCCGCCGAGGACATGGTGGGCGAGCGGCTCAGCAGCGTCGGACGGCCGTTCCTCGGCACCGAGATTCGCATCGTCCAGCAGGGCGGCACCGCCCACGACGTCCTGCCGGCCGGTGAGGTGGGCGAGGTGATGGCGACCTCGCCGACCGTCGCCGAGGGCATATGGGGCGACGAGGCCCTGACCGAGAAGATGTTCCCCGTCGCTGCGGACGGCCGCCGCTGGTGGCGCTCGGGCGACCTGGGCCGCATCGACGAGGCCGGATTCCTGTTCCTGACGGGCCGCAGCGACGACATGATCATCTCCGGGGGCATCAACATCATGCCGGCCGTGGTGGAAGAGGTCCTTCTCAGCCATCCGTCCGTCGTCGAGGCGGCGGTCGTGGGTCTTGCGCACCCCGAGTGGGGCCAGCAGGTCCACGCCTTTGTGGTGACCTCCGATCCATCGCTGAAGGCGGACGCTCTCGCGGCGTTCGTCTCCGCGTCCACGCTGTCGGGTTACCAACGGCCGAAGGAGTTCCACCTCGTGCCGTCGCTGCCACGGACGGCCACGAACAAGCTGAACCGCCGTCTGCTCCGCGAGAGCGGAGCGCCGCCCCGGTGAACGGTCGCGGCCCGGACTGAACCCGCCGCCGTGCAGAGGGAAGCCCGACCGTCCGGCCGCGAGTCGCGCCGGCGCAAGCGCAGAGGACTGCCATGCCCACCTATCACCCCCCGTTCGCCGACATGAAGTTCCTCCTCAACGACGTCCTGTCCGTGCCACGCCACCGGGGGTTTCCCGGTTTCGAGAACCTCGACGAGGATCTCCTGTCGTCCACGATCGACGCCTTCGGTGACTTCGCCGCCAAGGAGATCGGGCCGCTGAACGAGGGAGGCGACCGGGTGGGAGCGACCCTCGGCCCGGACGGCGTCCGGGCCGCCCCCGGGTTCGCCGACGCCTATGGCATCTTCGTGGAGGGCGGCTGGCCCGCACTGACGTGCCGCGCCGAAGACGGCGGGGAGGGCATGCCCGGCATCCTCTACACCGTCGTCGAGGAGATGCTCGCCGGCGCCAACCTCTCCTTCGCCATGGCACCTCTCACCTCTCCCGGCGCTTATGAGGTGATCAGCCTTCACGCCTCCGACGAGGTCAAAGCCCGGTATCTGCCCAAGGTCGTCACCGGTGAGTGGGCCACGGCCATGTCACTCACCGAACCGCAGTGCGGGTCGGCCCTGGGGCTGCTGCGCAGCCGCGCAGAGCCGAACGACGACGGCTCCTTCCGGCTCACCGGCACGAAGATGTTCAACAGCTGGGGTGACCACGACCTCACCGAGAACATCGTCCACCTGGTCCTGGCCCGGCTGCCCGGCGCTCCGGCAGGCGTCAAGGGCATCAGTCTCTTCCTCGTCCCCAAGTACCTCGCCGGGCCCGACGGCGAACTCGGCAGGCGCAACCAGTTCTCCGTCGGCTCGCTGGAGAAGAAGCTCGGCATCCACGCCAGCCCGACCTGCGTCACCGACTTCGACGGCGCCACCGGCTTCCTCGTCGGCGCCCCACACCGCGGCCTGGCCAGCATGTTCATCATCATGAACCACATGCGCCTGGCCACCGGCGCCTGCGCCGTGGGCGTCTCCGACGCCGCCTACCGCAACGCCCTCGCCTACACCCGCGAGCGGCTCGCCGGACGCTCGGTGACCGGCGCCAGATACCCCGACCTGGCCGGCGACCCCATCATCGTCCACCCCGACGTACGTCGCATGCTGATGACCATGCGATCCCTCGTCGAGGGGGGCCGGGCCCTCTGCTTCTGGACCAGCCTGAACCTCGACCTCGCCAGGGTCCATCCCGACCCGCTGGAGGAAGAGAGCCACGAGCGTCTCGTCTCGCTCCTCACGCCCGTCGTCAAGGCGTTCCTCTCCGACAAGGCCTTCGAGTGCACCGACATCGCACTCCAGTGCTTCGGCGGCCACGGCTACATCCGGGACAACGGTGCCGAACAGTATCTGCGGGACGTACGCATGCTCCGCCTCGGCGAGGGCACCAGCGGCATCCAGGCCGTGGACTTCGCCAGCCGCAAGGTACTGGGGGACGGCGGTCGGACGCTCGGACTGTACTTCGACGCCATCCGCGACACACTCAGCACACTCGACGCGTCGGAAGGGGCCCAACTGTCCGATGTGACCGGTGAGTTGAGGCGAGCCCTCGACTCTGCCGCCAGCCTTACCGAGGAGCGGCTCCCCCGTTGGAGGGAGGATCCCGAGGAGATGGCGGCGGTGTCACTCGACTACCTCCACCTCATCGGTTACCTCTCCCTCGGCCATATGTGGGCCCGAATGGCCGGCACCGCGGCCAGACTCCTCAAGGACTCCCCCACCGACCCCACATTCCTGCACAACAAACTGCGCACCGCCCGCTTCTACTGTTCACACCTCCTCCCCGAGACCGAAGCACTCACCACCCGCATCCGAGCAGGCGCGCACCACACCATGGCCATCCCGGACGACGACTTCTGATCCAGCCGACACGGCAGCTTGCGGCCGGGGCCCGGACTTCCGCTCCCCGCACACCGTCGAGCCGAGGCCTCACCCGTCCTCGGCCGGTGTGAGTTCAGCCATCTGCCCCCACCCGGAGCCCTCTGTCTCCACGTGGATGATCTCGGGTTTCTTCGCGATCACCTTCGGCATCCAGGCCATGGCGGTGTTGAAGTGATCGGAGTCGACATGCGTCTCGCCCGCAGCGGGCGACGCGAATGCCTCCAGAAGGACGAACTGGTGGGGAACGCCGACGCTCCTCGACCATTCGAAGAAGATGTTGCCCGGCTCCCGCCGGGTCTTCTGGGTGAAATCATCCACCAAGGCGAGCCAGTCATCGGCCCGGTCCGGCCGCACCGTGAACTTGACCGCGATGAAGATCACGCTGTCCTCCTTTGATCCGGTTCGTTCGAGCTCGAGGTGGGGTCGGGACGTGACGTCACGTGGCTGTGCTGAGGACGAGGCCCAGAACGGTCAGCGTCAGGCTGACGGCGAGCACCACGGTGGCGTGGGTGCTCCACCACCGCACCCTGCGCAGGGCCGAGACCGGGATCAGGTCGAAGTCCACACGGCGCAGGGCGGCCTTGTACAGGACCATGTAGGCGGCGCCCAGCGCGCCTGCGGTGGTGACGCGAACTGCGAACATGTGCAGCGTCTGAGACATGGCTGTCATCTTCCGTACGAGATCGGTTGGTCTGCCGGTACGCCGAGTCAGCTGAGGAACTGAACCTGGAGCAGGAAGGCATTGAGCGCGATGACCAGCGAGGCGATGACCCATGCGACCGCCTTCGTGACCGGGCCGTTGACGTGGATTCCCATGACGTCGCGCCGCGAGGTGAGGGTGACCAGCGGTACCAGCGCGAAGGGGATGCCGAAGGAGAGCACGACCTGACTCAGGACGAGGGCGTCGGTGGGGTTCACCCCGGTCGCCAGAACGACGAAGGCCGGGATCATCGTGATCGCACGGCGCAGCAGGACAGGTACGCGGAGGTCGACGAAGCCGGCCATGACGACCTGACCGGCGTAGGTACCCACGCTCGATGAGGAGACGCCCGAGGCGAGCAGCGCGACCGCGAACGCCAACGCCGCGGTACCGCCCACGAGATGTGCGATCTCCGTATGGGCCTGTTGAATGGTGCTCAGGCCCGACAGGGCGGGGGTGTGGAAGAGTTTGGCCGCCACGACGAGCATGGCCATGTTGGCTCCGCCGGCCAGCCCCAGCGCGAGGATGACGTCGAACCGCTCGAAGCGCAGGACGCGCTGCCGTTCCGCGTCGTCGCGACACGGCATACGGCCGCGTGTCAGCGCCGAGTGGAGGTAGACGGCGTGAGGCATCACCGTCGCACCGATGATTCCGACCGCGAGGTACAGCGAGTCGCTGCCGTTCAGGGTGGGCAGGAGCCCGCCCAGCGATTCGCGTGCCGAGGGGCCGACCTGGAGCGTGTCGTACAAAAAACCGGCGAAGATGACGGCCAGGAACGCGGTGACGGCCAGTTCGAAGCGGCGGTAGCCGCGGTTCTGCAGTGCGAGGATCCCGAACGCGACCACGCCCGCGATCACGCCCGCGGGAAGCATCGGCACTCCGAACAGCAGGTTCAGTCCGATGGCGGCGCCGAGGAACTCGGCGATGTCCGTTGACATCGCGATGATCTCGGCCTGCACCCACATTCCCCAAGTGACCGGCCGGGGGTAGTGCTCGCGGACGAGTTCGGGCAGATTGCGGTCGGTCGCGATCCCGAGCTTGGCCGACAGGTACTGGACCGGCATGGCCATCAGGTTTGCGAGCAGCACCACCCACAGCAGCTGGTAGCCGTAGTGGGCTCCGCCTTGCAGATTGGTCGCGAAGTTGCCCGGATCGACGTAGGCGACCGCCGCGATGAACGCCGGCCCGAGCATCGCCGACATGGCCCGCAGCCGCCCCTTGGCCAACACCTGTTCGAGAACGCTGGGAACGGCTGACGAGGCCTCGGAGAGCTGGGCCGGCGCCCCGGCGGACGGACCGCCGACCACAGACGCTCTCCCGGCGACCGGCAGCAGCCGCTGCGCCGCAGGGCCGGCCCGGTGTCTTCCCCGCGACCGGGCCGGTTTGGACATGAACACAGCCGTGACCTCCCTGTGGCGCCTTCGTGGCGCGAGCCGGTCAGTAGATGTCAGTAGATGTTCGACGGCCGGACCAGGCCCTCTGCCAGGTCGCCGAAGCCCGGAGCCACGACCGCGCCCGGGTTCTGCACGATCTCCTCCACCACCAGCGTTTCGGTGGTGAGCAGCAGCGCCGCGATGGACGCTGCGCTCTGCAGCGCGGAACGGGTGACCTTGAGCGGATCGATCACCCCGAGGGTGAACATGTCACCGAACTCTCCGGTGAGCGCGTTGAATCCGTTCCCCGCGGGCAGCGTGGCGACCTGGTCGAGGATCTCCTGGCCCGGGTAGCCCGCGTTGATGGCGATCCACCGCAGCGGCTCGCCCAGCGCGCGTCGGACGATGTCCCGCCCGGCAGCGGCGTCACCGTCCAGTTCGAGTTCGTCCAGCGCCGAGGCACACTGCGCGAGCGCGGTTCCGCCGCCGGCGACGATGCCCTCCTCGATGGCCGCACGGGTGGCGGACAGCGAGTCCTCGACCCGGTGCTGCATCTCCTTCAGCTCCACGCCGGTCGCCGCTCCCACATGGATCACGGCGACGCTGCCGGACAGCCGGGCGATGCGCAACTGCAGGTGATCCTGGTCGTGTTCGTTCTCCGCACGTTCCAGTTCCCGCTTGATCTGCTCGATGCGTGCGGACACCACTTCGTCGGAGCCCGCACCGCCGACCAGGGTGGTGCCGGACTCGGTGACGGTGATCTTCTTGCAGCGGCCGAGGTGCTCCAGCCGGACACCTTCCAGGCTCAAGCCCGCGTCCGCCGTCACGACGCGTCCGCCGGTGAAGGAGGCGAGGTCTTCGAGCTCCGCGATGCGCCGGTGACCGAACCCCGGTGCCCTGACCACGACCGACTTGAAGGTGTTGTGCACGTTGTTGGTCACGAGCATGCCGAGAGCCGGGCCTTCCACGGTCTCGGCGAGGATCACCAGCGGGCTGCCGCTGCGCGTGACCTGTTCGAGCAGCGGCATCAGCGACTGGACCTTCGAGATCTTCTCGTTGGTCAGCAGGATGTAGGGGTCTTCGAGGACCGCTTCCATCCGGTCGGTGTCCGTCACCATGTAGGGCGAGATGTATCCGTGGTCGAACTCCACCCCGTCCACGAAGCTGACGTGCAGTCCGAAGGACGGCGATTCCTCGACCGTGACAACGCCGCTGTGCCCGACGCGGGACATCGCCGCCGCGATCGTGTCGCCGATCTCCGGATCGTTGTTGGCCGACAGCGTGGCCACCTGGGCGAGGTCCGTCTGGCCGGTGATCTGCCGGGTGTGCGACTGCAAGGCGCCGATCACGGCGTTTACCGCTTTGTTGATGCCGGTCTTGAGCAGCATGGGGTTCGCGCCGGCGTCGACCGCGAGCAGGCCTTCTCGCACCAGGGCCTGGGCGAGGACCGTGGCGGTCGTGGTGCCGTCCCCGGCGACGCCGTTGGTCTTGTTGGCGACCTCCTTGACCAACTGGGCGCCCATGTTGGCGAAGGGGTCGCGCAGTTGGATCTCCCGGGCGATGGTGACACCGTCGTTGGTGATGGTCGGCGGGCCGGTGAGCTTTTCGATGACCGCGTTGCGTCCCTTGGGGCCCAGCGTCACCTTGACCGCGTCCGCCAGAGCGTTGACGCCCGTCTCGAGGAGGCGTCGCGCCTCGACGTTGAACCGCAGATCCTTTGCCATGTCCGTAACCGCCTTTCAAACGGAGAACTCAGTGCAACGGTTGCCGCGAACGAAACGGCCGCGCCCCGGGGCGGAGCGCTGAACGGCCGGTCAGGGGACGAGGATTGCCCGGCCGCGGACCTTCCCCTCGTCCAGGTCCTGAAGGGCCTGGGCGAAATCGGTCAGGGGGTAGGCGGTGGTGTGCAGAGCGACCTCGCCCTGCGCGGCCAGCACCATCAGTTCGGCGAGATCGGTGTAGGAGCCGACCAGGTTGCCGATGAAGTTGATCTCGGTGGAGATGATGTCGATCGTGGGCACGGTCAGGACCCCGCCGTAGCCGATCACGTGATAGTCGCCGGCCCGGCGCAGCATGGCCACGCCGTCTTCCAGGGCGCCGCCCTCGCCGACGAAGTCGATCACCGTCTCGGCGCCGTGCCCACCGGTGAGTTCGAGGACCTGCTCCACGTGAGTGCCGTCGGCCGCGACGGTGTGGTGGGCGCCGACCGCTGCGGCGAGTCCCAGAGCCTGGGGCGATCGGTCGACGACGATCAACTCGGCGGGGCTCAGGGCGCGCAGCGCCTGGATGCCGATGTGCCCGAGTCCGCCCGCGCCGATGATCACCGCTTTGTCGCCGGGCGCGAGACGCCGCGCCGCCTTCTTCACCGCGTGATAGGCGGTCAGCCCGGCATCCGCCAGGGCGGCGACATCGGCCGGGGCGAGCCCTGGGGCGAGCTTGACGACGGCGCGTGCGTTGGTCCTGACCAGTTCGGCGAAGCCGCCGTCGGTGTCGATGCCGGGGAAGGCGGAGTTCTGGCAGTGCACGTCGTCACCACGGCGGCAGGCCGGGCACAGCCCGCAGGTGACCAGTGGATGCAGGATCACCGGGTCGCCGACAGCCAGGCCGGTGACCGCGCTGCCGACCTCGTGGACCCAACCGGCGTTCTCGTGGCCCTGGATGTAGGGCAGGGCGACGTTGGACTTCTCGGCCCACTGGCCTTCGATGATGTGCAGGTCGGTGCGGCACAGACCGGCGCCACCGACGCGGACGACCACGTCCAGCGGCCCGGTGATCTTCGGTTCGGGCACGTCCTCGACGACCGGCGTGCCATGGTATTCGTGCAGGCGTATGGCCTTCATGCGACATCTCCTGATGCGACGGTGGGTGCGTCCGCGCCGCGGCGGTCCCTGCTGGTGGCGCTGACTTCCGCTGGGGGCTCGTGGGGGCCGTAGCGGGTGGCGAGCAGTCCCTCGCACAGTTCGGTGTTCACGGCGATGCCCACCGCTGTGGTCCGTCCCCGCTTCAGGTGCGACTCGACCTCGGCGGGCAGCACCCCTCGACCGAGTTCGTCGGTGAAGACCGGCTCATCGCCTCCGCTCGCGAGGTCGAGGGCCCGGCGCCGGCGGACGAGGGGGCCGGCCAGGTCGTCGGGCAGGTCCCGCAGCCGGGCCTCGGCCATCTGCCGGACGGTCCAGCCCCGCTCCGTCAGCCGCTTGCCGAGCCGGCCCTGCGCGGCCAGATACCCCTTCTGCAGGAAGGTGAGCCGCAGCTCGGCCAGTTCCCCCTTCGCCTGCCGGGGGAAGGCCTCCTTGAACCCCGTCCGAGCGGCCACCGCGGCGTTGATCTCGTCGGCTGCGAAGTGGTCCTCCAGCCGGACCTCGACCGCCTCCGTCCCGGGCAGAGCGCGCACGGCCGCGTGGGCGTCCGCGGTCATCAGGTAGGCGAAGTTCGGGGCGCAGAAGTAGGTCGGCAGCCTCAGCCGGATCAGTACGGAGCGTCCCGAGGGCTGCTCGCGCACGGTCGCCTCGGTCACGAACCCGAGTTCGGTGATCGGCCGGTCGAGTTCCGGGTCGCGCACCGTGCTCAGTGCCTCCCACACCCGCTCCTGAGCCACGGTGACGGCGGCGGTGCTCATGCCGTCACCCCTGCCGCGGCAGACGGTGTCGTCGCTCCGGCCGGCACCTTGAGGTCGTACAGCTTCGCGGCGTTCAGGCCGAGGATCTTGGCCTTGATGTCCGGGGTGAGCGCACCGTACTCGGACTGCAGGTCTTCGGGGATCTGGAAGTCGACGAACTGCTCGACCAGCCACTTGGGGTGCCACAGGGCGTAGTCGCTGCCGAACAGGATGCGGTCTTCGCCGATCCAGTACAGCAGTTCGCCGAGGATCTGGGCGAAGTAGCGGGGCCGGCTGTGGATGAAGGGCATCGCCACGGCGAGACCGCCGTAGACGTTGGGCTCCTGGGTGGCGATCCAGCAGAAGTCCTCCAGCCTGGGGAGGCCGACGTGCTCGATGACGAAGTTCAGGGCGGGGAAGTCGGTCGCTGCGGCGTCGACGTCGGCCACGTCGAAGGCGTCGCGGTCCAGCGGGTAGATGGTCGGGCCCTTGTGGATGTGGATGTTGGTGATGCCCAGCTGTTCGCACTTGGCCAGATACCGGTAGGACCACTCGTCGGTGAGTTTCCAGCCGCGCGAGTCGCCGCGCCACTCGGCGGTGTAGAGCTTGACGCCCTTCAAAGGCGCCTCACCGGCGAGCCGCTCCAGCCGGTCCAGGCCCGCCTGGCCGTCCCGGGGGTCCCAGGCGTCGTTGAGTACGAGCCGGTCGGGGTTCTGCCGGTACAGCGCGAAGGCCGCGTCCCTGCGGTGGAAGCCGCGGGTGTAGAAGTCGCTCAGGTACGCCGGCTGGAAGATCGCGGTGTCGACATGACCGGCCTGGAACACGTCCTGGAGGAAGTCGGCTTCGGAGTACTTCTGGAACTTCTCCAGCGGCCACAGCCATTCAGCGGGGCTGAGATTGCGGTGGTAGTCGTAGAAGCAGTCGATGAAGCCCTTGCCGTACCGGTTGGCCTGGTTCTCCACGCTGGCGTCCCACAGCGCCACGTGGGCGTCGACGACGTAGTACGACTGGCCGTCCTTCGTGTACATGTGCCTACCTCGGTTTCGTGATGGGTGGGTGCAGGGTGGAGCATCGGGTACGGGGGCGCACAGGGCGGCCGCTGCCCTTGACGGGCGCCCCCGTACCCGCCCCCCGGCTTGGTGGCCGTGGGCTACTGGACGGGCCGAAGGTCGAAGTCGATGTACTCCGCTGCTTCCTCGGGGCTGGCGAAGAGCATCGTCTTGTCGTCGAAGTGCACCATCCGGCCGTAGTGCGTGGACATGATCTCTTCGAAGTCGGTCTGGTCGAACTCGAAACCGATCACCTCGGTGATCTCAGCGAAGTCGAACAGCAGCTTCCCCTTGCCGTCGACCCGGATCATCGAGGGGTACTCCTCGACGGAGACGTCGTCCTTGCCACGCATCACCTCGGCCACGACGTGACCGTTCTGGTTGTTCATCAGCGTCACGCCGCACAGGTTCGAAAAGGTGCGGTTGACGTCGAACTTGGGATCGTTGACGGAGGTCACTTGGCCAGCCCCTTCGGCTCGGAGAGGTTCAGGTCCGACAGCAGGCCGCGGAAGCCCGCCACCGCGGCGTCGTAGGAGTCGGCGAAGGTGACCGGCTTCTCCTGCGGCTGCGACCAGATGGGCTGCAGTTCGTGGGCCGCCCGGACGCTCAGCGGCACCCAGGTCTCCAGCCAGCCCTGCAGGGTCCCCCGGTTGCGCTCGCCGTGCTCCTCGTCGGTGGTGAGCATGCGGAACAGGGCTCGGGTGTAGCCCAGGTCGCGTCCGTAGTCGTGCTCGCCGGTGCCGACGAGCGTGGGGGTGACGTAGTCGCCGTTGCGGGCGGAGACCTGCATCACCAGGTGGCTGCGGAACAGGACGCCGACCAGCAATTCGAAGATCACGTTGGTGGCGAAGAGCGACTCGGCCCAGTCACCGATGGCGGTAAGCCGCTCGACGTTCTCCCGCACTCCCTGCCAGACCGGATCGGTGTGCCAGGTCTTCCTGTGCTGCGCGCCGTCGAAGCCGATCTCCGCCTCGGACAGGTCCAGGTTGTACAGGGCCAGGTCCTGGGCGAAGCGCAGCTTGTGGGCACTGTTCACCGCGATCGCGGTGTTGATCATGTTGGTGGGTGCGGAGCGCTGTTCGGAGGTGAACACGTGCATGCCCAGACCGTGTTCGGCGTGCATCCAGGCACCCAGGTGCCGCTCCAGGAACCTCACCCACGCCGTCGGCCATCCCTGGTAGGCGCCGGCCTGCTTGGCGTTGTCCAGGGTGAGCTGGATCTGCCGGACGACGTTGGAGTTGTTGCGGTAGATGGTCTGTTCCCACTCCTCGTTCGGGTCGAGGAAGCGGTGCCAGTCACTGCTGCGCAGTTCGGTCCAGTCCTTGGGGTAGCCGCCCTTGCCGTCCGCGAAGCCGTAGATCCAGCCCTGCGTGAGGTGGCGATCCGGGTCGGGCTGTACGTCGACGGTGACGTCCTCGTACATCGTCGCCCGCTTCTTCTGGGGCGTGTAGTAGTTGTACGAGCGGCTCTTCGAGCTGGGGAACTCCTTCAGACCCGCTTCCGCCCCGGTGAACTCGATCTGGGGGAAGCTGCGTGGCGCGGTCTGTTCCGCTTGCGACATGAGCGCGCACCTTTCTGTGCGTGATGGAAGGGGGTTCTCGCGGTGGCCTGTCAGTCCTCGGCGGCGGCGGTGATGGTGAACTTGTCGAAGAAGATCTGTTCCTCGGGCACGCCCAGCTGCTCCAGCAGCGGCAGGGCGGAGTCGATCATCGGCGGCGGGCCGCAGAGGTAGACGTCGCAGTCGGCGAGGTTCTCCTCCCGAAACCTGAGCACGTCGGTGACCAGACCGGTCCCTCCGCTCCAGTCGTCCGGCCAGCTGTCGGACAGGCACGGAACGAACTCGAAGGCAGCCAACTGCTGGGTGAGGTGCGCCATCTCCTGAAGCTGGAACAGGTCGGCTTCGGTGCGGGCGCCGTAGTAGTACACCGCCTCACGTTCGTTCCCGCTCTCGGCCATCTGGCGCAGCAGCGACAGGATGGGGGCCATCCCCGCGCCTCCGCCGACGAAGACGAGACGACGGTCGGAGCTGACCCGCAGGGTGAAGGTGCCGTAGGGGCCGACCACCTCGAGGGGGTCCCCGACCGCGAGGCCGTCTTCGAGCAGCCCGGAGAACCTGCCGCCCGGGTAGCGCTTGATGATGAACTCCAGGTACCCCTCGGCCGCGGAGACGTTGGCCATGGAGAAGGAACGGTGCTCGCCGGTTCCCGGGACGGTGATGTCCACGTACTGGCCGGGGTGGAAACGGAAAGCGGGCTCTTCGGGCAGGTTCAGCCGCAGCAGGCTGATGTCGTGCGTCAGGTCGGCCACCTCGGCCGTGCGGGTCTCGACGGTGACGACGGGCAGACCGGACCGGATCATGTCCTCGTCGTAGTTGACGAGTTCGATCTCCGTGTCGCTGTAGACGTGCGAGCGGCACAGCAGGACGTATCCCTCGTCCTTCTCGAAGTCCGGAAGGGCGAACGTGGAGTACCGGCCCATCTGGAGGTCGCCGTCGAGCAGGAAGGACTTGCAGGCCGAGCACTGGCCTTCCTTGCAGCCGTGGATCAGCATGACGCCCTGCCGGAACGCGGCGTCGAGTACCGTTTCGTCCTCGTCGGCGTCGATCTCTATGCCTACCGGTTCGAATCGCACCTTGTGCGTGTCGGCCATGATGCCGCTCCTCGAAGAGTTGGAGGGCTCCCGCTGCGCCGCACCGCGGCTGCGCGCCGCAGCGGGAACCGGCTGGTGTCGGCGTCAGGCCACCGTGGGGGTGACGTTCGGGTTCGCCCGGTACGCCGCGATGTGCGCCTCCCGCTCGGCGTCGGACATCTCGTTCAGCAGCACGTTGGGGCTGGCGAACGTGATGCCGCGCATGTCGTCGAGGGTCCACAGCTTCTTCGGGTCGTCCAGGTCCAGGTGCGGCTGTGCGATGAGGGTCCTGCCGTCGTCACGGACGTAGCCGAGGTCGGAGATGATGTCGGCCAGGTCCCGGCCGTGGTAGAGCGTCTCCCACTCGCGCTTGCCGGTCAGCCGGCCCATGTTCGGCGTCGGGGTGCCCTCGTACTCGGACCGGAAGGCCACCTTGTCCGTCCAGTGGCAGGTCTCCGAGCAGTAGGTCCGCCATTGGCCGTCGACCTTGTCCACCACCATGTCCTCGCGGATCAGGGCGGGCACCATGCACGTCCAGCACCGGTGCGGGTACTCGTAGCCGACCTCTTCGAACGCGATCGGCTTGTTGCGGCCGGGGTAGCGCAGCCGGTTGTACGCCTCCCACCAGCGGCCGAACTGGTTGTACCAGCCCGGGTACTTCTCCTCGAACCACTCGAAGTCGGCGTCCGTCATCGGGTCGATGCGCCAGTAGTTGACCGGCCAGCCGGTGGCGAAGAACTGGGCGACCCGGTGCACGTAGTGCTTGTTGTAGATCCGGTCCCACGACTCCTCGACGAGGTCGTGCGGGATGACCAGACCGTACTTCTCCAGTGGGATCAGGTAGCTGCGGTAGTAGTCGTCGTAGATCCACCGACGCCACATCTCCGCGTAGCTGTCCCGGTCCTTGCGGCGGTCCTTGCTGCCGTACTCGATGAACGTGCCGATGGCGGCGTCCACCACACAGTGGTTGTTCCACCAGGCGTAGCGCAGGTCGCGCTCGAGCAGCTTGCGGTTGTCCTCGTCGGCCAGGGCCATCAGGAGGATGGAGTAGCCGTTGGAGATGTGCCGGGACTCGTCCGACTGCACCGAGTGGAACACCGTGGGCAGCAGGTAGTCGCCGTTGGCGGCCGCCTCCGAGGGCATGGCCACGAAGAGGGTGTTGGTGAACGCGGTCTCGGCGACGACAGTCAGGTAGATGTTGGCCGCGGTGATCGCGTCGCCGGTGATGAAGCCCTCGCCGAACTGCCGGCCGATCGTGCCGGCGTAGTTGTTCGCGAACGCCTTCTCGGTGATGTCGAATCCGGCCGGGTCGATGTAGTGGTTCATATACAGGCGCTTGAGGTTCATCTGGATCGTCGAGTGCCGCACCTCGTCGATCATCTGCACCGCGAGCCCGTTGTGGACCTCGGGGTTGGGCACCGCGTCGATGGCCATCGGCATGGCCCGCGCGGCGGAGATCTCCGGGAAGGGGATGATGGACAGGAACAGCTTCTGCCATTCCATCCAACGCTCCTGCACCTGCCGGAACATGTTGCCGCGGATGGCGCCGTCCATGGCGCCGTAGACGCGGTTGTCCTTCTCCTCCTCCATCGGGAAGTAGGAGCGCAGGATCTGCTTGAGCGGGTCCTTCTTCGGGGCCTTGTCGAACTTGTAGTCGGTTCCGAACCGCTTCGCCGGTGTGGCGAAGGTCGGCTCCCACGAGAGCTCGGTGATCTTCTTGTGCGCCTTGCTGAGACTTTGTCGGCTCACGAATGCCTCCTGGATGGCGAGTGCGTGGCTCCGGCGCCCGCGACAACGCCGATCGCCCGCGTGCGGCCGGAGTTGCCGCGTTCACGGAAACTCCGGCGTAACGTCCTGGTGCGAGGAATCACACGGCATCTGATGGGCACGTGCGGTCTCAATTTGAGACAATCAGCCCGCTTCCGTCGGCCGAGGTTGCCTGGTTACATGCTTGCAACGTGCTCGATCAGAGCACCGTCAACGGCGGGCAGGGATGCGACGTGTCCTCGACCTACTCAATGAGTCCGCAACCGCGCGCGGGGCGGGTTCTGGCGAAGACACGGGAACGGTTCCTGACCGGCGGCACCGTGGACCCGGGCCAGGTCAGGGAGACCATCGCAGCCTCCTGGACGAGATCACGGACGTGGAACGTAGCCGCCGACCACGTACGGCTCGCGTACGTCAAGGACCCCAACCTCGAGACTCCGCTGACGCGTGCCGCCGCTCCGATCCTGAGCCGGCTGCGGGAACAGCTGAGCGACGAGCGGGTCAGCATCATCCTCACCGATCCGACGGGGGTGGTCCTGGACCGGCACACCTCCGACGGCCGGCTGGAGCGTCGGCTGGACCAGGTACAGCTCGCTCCCGGCTTCTCCTACGCGGAACAGTACGTGGGCACCAACGGCATCGGCACAGCTCTGGAGGGCGGACAGGCCACCTGCGTCTTCGGACACGAGCACTATGCCGAAGATCTCGAGGACCTCGGCTGCGCCGGGGTACCGGTGCGCCATCCGGTCTCCGGCCGGCAGCTCGGGCTGCTCGACCTCACCTGCTGGACCCGTGACGCCTCACCTCTCATGCTGGCGCTGGCGAAGACCACCGCCCGGCAGATCGAACAAGAGCTCACCACCCTCACCGGGCTGCGCGAGTTCGCCCTGTTCCAGGAGTACCTGAGGGCGTGCCGGCACAGCGGCGGCATCGTCTTCGCCCTCAACAACGACGTGGTGATGATGAACGACCACGCCCGGCAGGTCCTGAGCGCCTCGGACCAGACAACGCTGCTCGCCACAGCGGCCGAGGCGATGATGGGCAGCAAACGCGCAACGATCGACGTGACCCTGCCCAGTGGGGGCAGGGCCCGTTTGTTCTGCGCCCCGGTCCACACCGAGAGCGGCCCCGCCGGCGGAGTCATCCGGGCCCGGCTCACCGGCGCCACGGCCGGGACACCGTCCGACACGCCGGTCCGCCACCGCCTGCTGCCCGGTCTCGCCGGATCCTCCAGCACATGGCAGCGATTCTGCGACCAGGTGTGCGCGCACTACCAGAGCGGCGAATGGATCACCGTCCGCGGCGAGGCCGGCACCGGCAAACTCGCCCTGCTCCGTGCTGTGGACCGTCATTACGCCCCGGCCGGGCGCTTCCACGTGCTCGATGCCGCCGAGGCGACCGACACCACCGACTTCCTTGCTCACCTGAGTCAGGAGCTGCGCGACACCAGCGGCACTCTCGTCATCCAGCACATCGACCGGCTGCCCGCCGAGGCCGTCCAGGCCGTCGCCACCCTGCTGCTGCGGCATCGCCGTGCCGACGCGCAGGCCGGGCGACGACGCTGGGTGGCGGCGACGCACGGTTTTCTCGCTCAGGATCACGGCCTCGCCGACGTGCTGGGCGTCTTCCCCGCCTCCGTGGAGATTCCGCCGCTGCGCCACCGTATCGACGACATCCGAGAACTCGCACCCTTCCTCCTGGTCAAACTGACCTCCACCGCGTCACTGGCCTGCTCTCCCGCCACGATCCGGCTGCTGATGCGCCACACCTGGCCCGGGAACGTCGCCCAACTCCGGCAGGTCCTGAGCGCGGTGGCCCAGCACCGCAGATCCGGCGTGATCGAGCCCGGTGACCTGCCGCCCGAGTGCCAGAGTGTCGCTCGCCGGGTCCTCAGTCCCATGGAGTCCCTCGAACGCGACGCGATCGTGCGCAGCCTGCTCGACGCGAACGGCAACAAGAACAAAGCGGCCCTGGTGCTCGGCGTCTCCCGTGCGACCATCTACCGCAAGATCCGCGAGTACGGCATCGACCTGCCGCAGTAAGGCCTGCCGGCCGTCACGGCTCGATGATCTCGGCGAGGCTCAGTGCCGCCCACAACTCGAGCTGCCGGGACTTGACTTCACGACCGAGGAGTTCCTCCGCGCGGGAGACCCGGTAGACGACCGTGTTCTTGGCGACCGTCAGCCGACGTGACGCGTGCTGAGGGCTGCAGTTGCACTCCAGGTAGGCCCGTACCGTCTCACGCAGCACCCGCAGTGCCTCTCCCTGCTGGTACAAGGCTCCGAGTTCGTCCCGCATGAAACTCACGGCCCGGTCGCCGTCGACGCTGAGCAACGTCATCAGGCTCACGTCGTCGTAGTACACCATCCGACCACCCGAGTCCCGAGTGGAGTCGAGCCCGACCAGTCGGGCGGCGGCCCGCGCCTCGTCATGGGTGGAACGGAAGCCCTCGATCCCACGCCGTACCCGCCCGACGGCGACGAGCGCGTGGGGCAGGTCCACGGCGGGGAACGGACGTGTGTCCGGCCGTTTCCGGAAAGCCGCCCAAGCCCATACCTCGCCGTGGTCCGCCGGCATGACGATCTGTGCCACCGCGCCGGCGCTGCGCAGCAACGACGACGTCGCGCGAGGGAGCCAGACCGTGTCGACGACCTCCGAGTCGTCCTGCCGCAGGATCAGACCGACGTGGTAGGAGTCCGTCAGGTCGTATCCCAACTCCCGGGAGGCAGCCGCGGCGTCGACGTCCTTCCGAGCGAGGACAGCGCGCACCAGGTCGTCGCGTGCCGCAGCCGCCCTGGCCAGCCAACGACGCTCTTCGACGAGGAACACCTCACTCGAGCGCTCGGCGAAGGAATTGGCGACCTCGAAGAGGATCCGCGACACCGACTCCATCTGACCGGCTTGCTCGGACTCGGGCACGAGATGGCGACAGGCGCTCAAGTAGTGCTCGGCGAGCTGTGCGTGGCCCTCTCTCTGGGCGGACCATACGCGCTCTATCGGCACTCGGCGGTGGATCAGCGCCAGGATGTCCCGATCGGCTCCGGGGATCAGGTCGGCCGCAGGGTGCTCACCTGCGTCGAGGGCCAGGAGCATGCTGATGGCGAGCGACTCGGTCGTCGGGCGCATGGCCCGGACCGCCTGCTCGCCCCCACCCAGGTACGGGATGAGGTCGGTGCAGCGTCGGGCCAGGTCCAGCCCGACTTCGACCGCCCAGGCCACCGGCTGCGGACCGACCCGTTTCAGGGCCAGCTCCAGCAGACGCGGGTGGCACATGGGCTCGGGCCCGTCCTGCTGCACAGGCCGCAACCGCCGGGTCCAGCTACCTCCCATGGTGCGGGAGGCCGTGGCCGGGGAGGTGTGGCTCACGCGGACCGTTCCTCGAGTGCCGTATGGGTGCCGAAGCTCCGGGCGTGATACGTCAGCGGCGGTCCCGAGACCGTGTCCGCGGCCCGTACCAGACCGAGCAGGACAACATGGTCACCGCCCTCGACGAACCGGACCGCGTCGCAGGCGAGGAAGCCGCCGGCGTCCGGCAGCCGCGGTACCCGGGCTTCGACCTGCCACCGGACGCCGGTGAACTTGCCGGCTCCGCCCTTGGTGGCGAACTGCCGGGCGAGTGCCGACTGGCCACTGCTGAGAACGTTGACTCCGAAGGCACCGGACTCACGGATCACCGCCAGCAGTTCGGAGGAGCGGTCGAGGGACACCAGGATCATCGGGGGGTTCATGGACAGTGAGGCGAAGGCGCTGACGGTGGTGCCGTGCGGCCGCCCCTCGCGGATCGCGGTCACGACGGAGACGGGGGTGCACACCGCGGCCATGACCTCGCGGAACACTGACGGCAGGGCCGATGGGGTGGGGGATTCCAGGGCCCCGGCGGCTTCGGTCATGGGGATCTCCAGTTGCTGCGGGTTCCCACGGTCTGGGATGCCGGTTCGGCTCCGGTCGACGGGCTGGAGCCGAACCAGGCGGACACAGGCGTCTGACGGCAGGGCGTCAGATCAGGCCGATCTCCTGGGCGTCCAGCCCGACGAGGTCGAGGGCGTACAGCTCTCGGTTGAGCAGGATGTTGTTGAGGCCATGGCTCGTGGCGACCGTGATGTCCCGCCAGATCCGCTGGAGCGGGTTGGAGAGGGCGAAACTGCTGGTGCCGCTGATGTCGAGCAGCAGAGTGACCGCGTCCCGGAAGCTGCGGGCCGCGATCGACGAGTCGCCCCGGACCCGTGCCTTCTCGGAGACATCGGGCAGCCGGCCCTCACTGGCGATACGGTCCAGGTCGTCAGCCGCCCTCAGGAGGTGGAACCGTCCCGTGTCGATGGTCATCCGGGCGTCGGCGAGGGAGAACCGGTAGCTGGGGGCCAGACGCCGGTCCTCGAACTTCCAGTAGTTGACGGGCTTGCCCGAGGTCATCGTCTCCAGAGCGAAGTCATAGGCCGCTTCCGCCATGCCCATGAGCGGACCGTTGATTCCCAGACAGGCGACCGGCCCCAGTGGGGCACGGTAGATCGTCTCGTCCTCGTGCCAGGGCTCGAACAGTTTGTAGCCCTGGAACGTGTCGAAGTCCACCGTGAACTCGCTCGACACGAAGACGTCGTCGGAGACGAAGGTGTTGCTGCCTGTGCCGGCCATCCCGGCCATGTTCCACGTGTCGTCGATGGTGAGCGCGGAGGTGGGCATCAGCGCGTAACCGAGTTCCTTCGGCTTCCCGTCCTCGTCGGGGACGAGGAAACCGCTCATGTTCCACTGGGCCTGGTAGCACCCGGAGGAGAAGCCCGACCGTCCGGTGATGCGGTATCCGCCGTCCACCACGGTCGCCGTCCCGCTCGGGCCGAACTGGCTGACCGCGACGTTGCGGGGGTCGTCGTAGACCGCGGCACGAACATCGTCGTTGAACAGACCCATGGCGAACGCCGTGGTGTTGGCGATGAACGCGACCCATCCGGCGGAGGAGTCACCGCGGGAGATCTCGGCCGTGAGCTCGACCAGGGTCCGGACGTTGCCCCCGGCGCCGCCGGCCCTCCGGGGGGTCAGCGCCTGGAAGAGACCCGCGGAGCGCAGGACGTCCTCCGTCTCCGAGGTGAGCCGGCGGTCCCGCTCGGACTGCTCGGCGTTCCGCCTCAGCAGGGGGATCAGATCGTTGGCCGTCCCCACCAATCCCGCTGTGTCCGGCACCGTGGCTTCATCGAGAGTCGCCAATGTTTCCTCCTACGCTAGGCGGCGCTGCCCGCGCTGGTCGCGGCTCAGTCCCGCTGACCCACTGACGGTTCGATGGAATCAGGCATATGGGGTCGGTCTCTTGCCCTGTCGGACCAAATCGACCCGCCCCGGTTGGTCCCGGAAACCAAGACGCCGGACGATGCCTCATGGAGGCGGCCCTCAGAGTGTCGTCGTGCCGATCGCGCTCTCCGCGGCGGCGATCGTGTTGGCCAGCAGCATGGCGATGGTCATAGGGCCGACCCCGCCGGGAACCGGCGTGATCCACCCCGCGGTTCGGCAGACCTCGGCGAATCGCACGTCGCCGGTCAGGCCGTTCTCGGTGCGGTGGATGCCGACGTCGATGACGGCTGCGCCGGGGCGGACATGCTCGGCCGTGATGAGGCCGGGAAGGCCGGCGGCGGCGACGAGCACGTCGGCGCGCCGCGTCACCTCCTCAAGCGCACGCGTACGCGAGTGGGCGATGGTCACGGTCGCGCCGCGGCGCAGCAGCAGCTCGGCGGCCGGGTGCCCGACCAGTTCGGAGCGGCCGACGACCACGGCCTCGGCACCGTCCAGCCGGACCCCGGCGGAGTCGAGCATCCGGATGACCCCGCCGGGCGTGCAGGGCCGCAGTCCGGGCAGGCCCCGTGCCAGCAGGCCCTGGCTTGCCGTGGTGAGCCCGTCGACGTCCTTCTCGACGGGGATGAGATCCACCAGGGCGTGACGGTCCAGGCCGTCGGGCAAAGGGAGTTGGAGGAGGATGCCGCTGACACGCCGGTCCTCGGCGAGTTCGCTCAGCAGCGCGGCCACCTGCGCGTGGCTCGCGTCGCCGGGCAGGTGATGATGGAAGTCCTGCAGCCCGGCTTCCGCGGCCGCCTTCCGCTTGCGGCGGACGTACACCTCGCTGGCTGGGTCGTCGCCGGCCAGGACCGTGGCCAGTCCCGGCGCCCAGCCGTGCGCGGTCGTGAACGCGGCGACGCTTTCGGCGGTCTCCTTGCGGCTTTCCGCGGCGAGCGCCGTGCCGTCGATGATCGTCGCGGTCATGTTGGGAACACGATGGTCGAGTTGCCGTCGCGAAGCACCCGGTCCTCGGCGTGCCAGGCCACCGCGCGGGCGAGCACCAGGCGTTCGACGTCCGCGCCGCGTCGGACCAGGTCCCGGGTGGCGTCCGCGTGGGAGACGCGTACGACGTCCTGCTCGATGATGGGGCCCTCGTCGAGGTCCTCGGTCACGTAGTGCGCGGTCGCGCCGATGAGTTTCACACCCCGGTCCTTCGCCTTCTGGTACGGACCGGCACCTATGAACGCCGGTAGGAAGGAGTGGTGGATGTTGATGATCGGCACGCCCACGTCACGGATGAAGTCACCGGAGATGATCTGCATGTAGCGCGCCAGGACGACGAAGTCGACATTGCCCTGAAGCAGCCTGAGGTGTTCCTGCTCGGCGGTCTTCTTGTCCCCGTTGCGCACTGGTACGTAGAAGTAGGGGATGTCGAAGCGTCGCACCTGGTCGGCCAGGTCGGGATGGTTGGACACGACCATCTCGACCTTGACGTTCAGTTCCCCGCGCTGCTGACGCCACAGCAGGTCCAGCAGACAGTGATCGGTCTTGGAGGCGAAGATCGCGACACGCTTGCGCTTTCCCGCCTCGGAAAGCCGCCACTCCAGGCCGAGTCCATCGCGGATCTCGCGGTCCAGGGCCTTCTCCAGCCGGGGTCGAGCGGCGCCCAGCCCCTCCAGGCGGAACACGGTGCGCTGGTAGAACCGTCCTCCGGCCGGGTCCGTGGAGTGCTGGTCCAGGGAGACGATGTTCGCTCCCGCCTGGGCCAGCGTGGCGGAGACGGCCGCGACGACGCCGGGCCGGTCCTGGCCCTGTACGATCAGCCGTCCTTCCTGTGTCTCCCGCCCGGAGTCGGTTGCCGTTGGAGAGGTCTGGGTGGTCGTCACTGTCGCTTTCCTTTCAGGCAACGGATGTCAGCCGTTGGCCACGCCGGAGGGGATGGCGCTGAGGTCCACGGCCTCGTTGCGGGGCAGATCGAGATACGGGAAACGCTCGACGACGGCGCGCACGGGCTTGATCCGGCCGCCGTGATCGCCCCACTGGACGACAACCTCGTTGCCGATCTCGGCCTGGTCCACATCGATGACGCAGTGGGAGATCATCTGGCGGTAGTAGTACGAGTACACGGCGAGCGACGAGACACCCACGACCTTGCCGCCCTGGGTGACGAGGTCGGCATGTCCGCCGGCCGGTGACTGCGGTGTGGTGGGGAACTCGAAGTGCTTGTACTCCTCGCCCGGTTCGAACTGCGAAGCGAAGACATCCAGGATGTCCTCCTTGTTCCAGTGCAGCGTCACCGTCTTGCGCCGCCGGTGGGCTGCCTCCGCCTCGATCGCCTCGCGGCCGACGAAGTCGTGGTCGAGCTTCGCCATCCAGCCCCAGTTCACCTCGTGCGGTGTGCGCATACGGGCGCGATGGTCGTCCGGATCGGCGCTGCCCGTCAGACCCGCTCCCGCGCGCAGCGGGGGGACCGCCGCCCCGAACACGGGATCGGAGACGAAGTCTGCGTCGAAGTAGGCGGAGGGCATGAACGTGCAGCCTTGCTGGGGAAAGCCCCCTTCGGTGTGGTTCACGACGTAGGTGCGCCATCCCAGACGCTTGATCCCCAGGCCCTGGCCCGCCTGGTAGACGGCATCGAACACGGCGGGCCCGTGCTCCAGGGGCCCACGCAGTTCGTAGGCGAGTGTGCCGGCCATGCCGATGCGGGACAGCTCGATGTCGACCTCTGTGTCGACGCCGGCGATGACCACCTTCCTGGTCGCCAGAAAGGCCACGTCACGCAACTGCTCGCCGATCAGCCGCTCCAGGACCTGCAGCGACGTGGGGCCGGCCACCTGGAACACGAAGATCTCACGTGTGCCGATCCGCACCTCGAGACCGAGCGACTGGGCCTTGTAGGCGGCCCACGGCACGGGGGAGGCAAGCTGTCGGAACGAGTCCTCGCCCTCACGCACGGTCAGCGCGTGGTTGGCGATGAGTCCGTTTTCGTCGGGCATCACCAGATGCTTGGATTTGCCGATCGACCACTTGTGGACGTTGTTGATGCTCAGCCGGGACAGGAGTTCCTGCGCGTCCGGGCCGTCGAAAGTCACCTCTGGCATGAAGGTGAGGTTCGAGGCGACGTAGCACCCCGTCTTCCACGACAGAGAGGTCGACTTCCAGTCGTCACCTTCCCAGATGGCGAGCGTGCCACCGATGTTGAAGTACGTCGGGACATCCGGATAGACCGGAACGCCTGAGACCGCGAGCACCCCGCGTCCGCCGTCATCGCTCATTGTTCGCTCTTTTCCGTCACCATTGATCGGTTGTTCAGGAAGGTAGGTTTCGCGCGGGCAGCCGGCTATCCGGTCCGGAATCACGCGCATCCGCTTCGCGAAACCGGACCGGGGACACCGCAAATACCTGCAAGGTTCACAGGAAAAGGGCGTAGCGATCCATGTCGAGCCCGGTCAGACTGAGCGCGTAGGCTTCGCGGTTGAGCGGGCCGTTGTTCAGTCCGTGCCGGCTGGCGGTGCCGAAGTCGCGCCAGAACCTTTGCAGCGGGTTCGAGAGTGCGAAGCTCCTCGTTCCGTTGATGTCCAGGAGAAGATCGACGGCTGTCCGGAAGTTCGTGGTGGACACCGCCTGGTCGCTCTTGAGGCGTGCCCGCTCGTCGAGGCTGAGCACGCGGTCCTCCTGAGCCGCGCGATCCAGGTCCTGTGCTCCGCGCAGGAGATGGAGCCGACCGGTGTCGATGGCGGCCCGAGCCTCGGCGAGTGCCGAGCGCCATCCCGGCGACTCACGGGCGTCGTCGTAGTTCCAGTTCTGGATCGCTCGCCCGCCGTTCATCACCTCCATGGTGATGTCCCAGACCGCTTCGGCCATCCCCAGGAGCGGGCCGCCGAGCCCGAGGCATGCGATCGCGCTCACCGAGGACCGGTAGGCCGCCTCATCGCTGTGCCGGCGGGGGAAGGTACGTCCCAGGAAGGTGTCGGCATCAATGGTCCAGTGTGCGGGGACGACCAGGTCGTTGGCGACGAGGGTGTTGCTGCCTGTGCCGGCCATGCCGGCGACGAACCAGCTGTCCTTGATCTCCATCTCCGCGATGGGCATGAGCGCCCACCTGATCTCCTGCGGCTTTCCCGCGCCGTCCACCACCAGGAAGCCGCTGATCGTCCACTGCGCCTGATGGCAGCCCGAGGCGAACGGCCACTGTCCGGTGATGCGGTAGCCGTCCTTCGTCGGTACGCCGGTCCCGCCGGCGCCGAACTGGCTGATGGAAACGGTGTGCGGGTCGTCGCCGTAGACCGCGTCCCGCGCGTCGTCGGGGAACAGTCCCATCGTCCAGGCGGTCATGTTGGCGATCATCGCGACCCACCCGGCCGATCCGTCGCCCCGGCAGAGCTCCGCGACGACCTCGATCAGGGTCTGTGCGTTGCCTCCCGAGCCGCCGGCCCGGCGAGGACCGCATGCCTGGAGCAGTCCCGCCGATCGCATGGCCGCTGCCGACTCGTCCACAAGCCTCCGGTCGCGCTCGGACTGTTCTCCGTTCCTCCGAAGCAACGGGATGAGTTCGTGCGCGGTCTGCACGAGCTGAGCACGCGTCTCTTCCTGCTCGGCAAGAGCGGACCGGACGGTGGGATCTGTGACGGTCATCTGGAACCTTCCTCGCTTGACTTCGTTGTCAGCGCCCCGACAGCTGTGCGCATGTCGTAAGGCAGGTTTCTCAACAGGCTGCTCGGCGATCGCCGAGACCACCGGGGCACGAGCCCGTCAGTAGGCGTTGGTGACGAACAGCTCCTGCGCCGGGAATCTGGTGAGGATCTCGGTGCCGTAGTCCGTCACCACGACTTCCTCCTCGATCCGGGCCGCGGAGACGCCGTCGGATGCCGGGCAGTAGGTCTCCATCGCGAAGACCATGCCGACCTGGAGTTCGACCGGGTCCTTCATGGAGTTCAGCCGTGAGATGATCGGCCGCTCGTGCAGGCCCAGGCCCAGACCGTGCGCGAACTGGAGGCCGAAGGCCGACAGTTCGTCGTCGAAGCCGAAGTCCTGTGCCTTCGGCAGGACCGCCGCGACCTGGTCGCTGCCGACACCTGGTTTGATGGCGTCCAGTGCCGTGTCCATCCACTCGCGGGCCCGCTGGTACGCGTCCCGCTGACTGCCCGTCGCCCAGCCCACGCCGAAGGTGCGGTAGTAGCAGGTCCGGTAGCCGTTGTAGGAGTGGATGATGTCGAAGAAGGCCTGGTCGCCGGGGCGGATGATGCGGTCGGTGAAGTTGTGCGGGTGCGGATTGCAGCGCTCGCCGGAGATCGCGTTGATCGCCTCGACCTGGTCGGACCCGTACTCGTAGAGCCGTTTGTTGGCCAGCGCGACGATCTCGTTCTCCCGCACGCCGGGCCGCAGGGCCCCGACGATGTCCTGGTAGACCCCGTCGACCATGGCGGCGGCCTGGTTGAGCAGCATGATCTCGTCGGGTGATTTGATCACCCGCGCGTCGAGCATGTGCTGCTGGGCATCGGCGACCGTGATGCCCTGCCGTTGCAGCTCGAACAGGAAGGGCGGCTCCACGATGTCCACACCGAGCGGGCTGTCGGCCAGGCCCGCTTCGGTGAGCAGCGACTTGATCTCCGCGACGGCATCGACCATGAGGCCCGCTCCATCGGGGGCGACCGCTCCGCGGAAGCCGAGGAAGCCGGCACGGTAGTTGTCGCTCGGCACCCAGTCCGAGTAGAGCTTGTGGTGGCGCACCGCGGAGCCGAAGTCCCACAGGATGGGGTCGTGCCCGCGCCTGAGCAGGGCGTAGCGGATCATCTTGTCGCCCAGCGCGCCGCCGATCCAGGTCTGGGTCGTGTAGCGGATGTTGTAGAAGTCGAAGAGCAGGAACGCGCCGCAGTCGCTGGCATCGAGCGCGGCCTGCGCGCGGGAGAGCCGGTAGCGGCGCAGTCGTTCGAAGTCGACGCGGTGCTCGTAGTCCACCCCGTTCTGCCCGGGAGCACTCAGCGGGCGCACTCCCGGCGGCCGCAAGGACGGGCGTTCGAAGGCCCGTTCGTCACGGTGGCTCACCGCTCCGTCTCCAGTCCGTCGTCGACCGGGACGTTCTCCGCCTCCAAGGTCAGCCCCGCCCCCTTCGCGACGGTGAGGATGAGCGTGGCGAAGTCCAGCTCCGTGTTGCCCGCTCCGACCTCCTGGGCGATGATCTGCCGGGTGGCGGACGCGATGGGCATCGGCACGCCCAGCGCGCGGCCGGCGTCCAGGCCCAGGTCGAAGTCCTTCTGCAGCAGGACGTTGGTGAAAGTGGTCGTGAAGTCGAGGTTGACCAGCGCCGGCGACTTGTAGCGGGTGAACGTCGAGCCCATCACCGAGTCGTTGAGGAAAGCCAGGAAGTCGGCGCGCCTGACCCCGCCCTTCTCGGCGAGCACCGTGATCTCCGCCAGGGACTGGATCACCACGCCGAGGAACAGGTTGTGGGCGATCTTCACCAGCCGGGCGGCCTCACCGTCGCCGACGTAGGTGACCCCGCGGCCGTACTGCGCCAGCAGGTCCTCGACCGCCTCGAACGCGTCCCGCGGACCGGAGACCGCGGCGGTCAGCTTGTTCGCGGCGATGACCTTCGGATTCCCGCTCACCGGCGCGGCGAGCAGTGAGGTTCCCCGCTCGTCGGCCGCGGCGCGCAGCACCTCGCTGGCCTGGCCGGAGACCGTCGACGAGTCCACGATGATGCCCGGAGCCGCGGCCGGGTCTGTCAGCAGCCCGTTCTCGCCGGTCGTGACCTCGGCGAGGTCACTGGAGGTGGACACCATGATGCACACCACGTCCCGGTCGGACAGGTCCACCGGGCGTGGCACGAACCTGGCGCCCTGCTCCACCAGGGGCTGTGCCTTGGCCTCCGTGCGGTTGTAGACCGTGACGTCATAGCCGGTCTTCAGCAGCCGCCGGACGAGTTGCGCGCCCATCCTGCCTGTTCCGATCCAGCCGACAGTGGGCTTCTCCGACATGCTCGCTCCTTCGTATGGGTGTACAGCTCGGGGAACCGGGCCTGGAAGCCGAGGCAGGCGTCCCGGAGCTCACCCGTCCAGTCTTGAGATCCCGTCCGGACTGCGCGATCCGCATACGGACCGCGGCAATCCGAGTTGCGAAAGACTCGAAATGGCCCCTGCGGCACGGTCTGTCCGGTGATGAACCCAAGGGCCTAATTTGTCGCGCACCTGACAATCACTAAGACGAACGTGCCCTGTCCCCCCGAGGTGGGGAGACCCGGAACACGGTCGACGGCGACCGCCGGGGCGGCCGGTCACCCGGACTCGAGAACGAGCACGCCTACAGCTCGCCCCGGCGTTGCCGCTCTGGCCGCTGAGCGGCTAGAACATGGTGTTGTCGTTCGCCGAAGTGGCCGGAACCGGCTGAACGGCGTCCCAGTGCTCAACCACCTTGCCGTGACGGACCCGGAACAGGTCGAAGACGGCGAACCCGCGGTCGTCGGCGGCGAACTTGTAGTTGGAGTGGACCGCGACGTAGTCGCCCTCGGCGATGACCCGTTTGACGCCGACGCTGAAGTCGGGGTGTGCGGCGAAGGTCGACGTGAAGAACTCCTTGGCCGCGGTCGTGCCGTTGGGCGTCTGCGGGTCGTGCTGGGAGTAGGGGCCGGCAACATAGCGGTCGAAGGCGGTCACGTCACGCCCGGTGGTCACCTCGCTGACCAGGGCCGACACAACCCGCTTGCTCGCGGCGGTGGACACGCGCGGGTCCGGCCCCGGCAGGCGCGGGCTGCTCAGCGTGGAGAACATGTCGTTACCGCTGGCCGTGCTGTCCGGTGCGTCCTGGATCACGTCCCAGTGTTCGGCGATCTTGCCGTCCTGGACGCGGAAGATGTCGACGACCGCCTGGGTCTTGGCGCCCGGAGCCGCCGTGCCGTCCGAGTACAGCAGAACCAGGTCGCCTTCGGCGGCGACCCGGTCGATGTGGGTGTGCATGTCCGGGTTGGCGGCCCACAGCTTGGTCAGCAACTGCCGCAGCGGCTCGGGGCCGTTCGGAGAGTGCGGGTCGTGCTGGATGTAGTCGGGCCGGACGAACTCGTCGATGACCGCCAGATTGTCATGGTTCCACAGCTGGTCGTAGAAGTAGACCACCATCGCCTTGTTCGCAGCGGTCTGGCGGTCGCCTCCCACCGCCGACGCGGCTGAGGCCGACAGGGGCGATGCCGCCGAGGCAGCGACGCCCACGACCGACAACACACCGGCTGTGGCAGCGGCGAGGAGAACCCGGACAGCTCGCTTGGTACCGATCGCAGAGATGAGCATGATCGCGTCTCTCTTTCCTTGTCGGCGCCGTCCGGTGACCGACTGCGGGGCGGCGGCACGGGTGTGCGAGTTCTCCACGGCGGGACATCGTCGGTCGGCCGAGTGCCCGACAGGTGCCGGACACCGAGTCGAAGCCGAGAAAGACGCGCCGACGATGCCGGGCGGCCGGGCAGGTCCGGGTGTCTCGGCCGTTGGCCGGGGCCGGTCCGACCCGGGTTCAGTAGGCGACGGTGAAGCGGGCCTGACGGTGAGCCGGCTCGTCGATCTCGTCGACGAAGGCGATGGCGTAGTCGGCGCCGGAGATGAAGGACTTGCCGTCGGCGTCGGAGAGGAGCACATCGCCGCCGAGGCGGAAGGTGCCGGTGCGCTCACCGGGGACCCAGGAGCCGAACTCGGCGGCCGGGCTGAGGTAGAACCAGTCCGCGTCGGCTCCGGTGGCCCTCAGCGCCTCCAGGACCTGTGCGTGCGAGCCGGCCTCCGGCTTGACGACGTCCGGGAAAGCGGGGGCGTCGATCAGCCGCGGACCGCCATCGGCCACCTGCAGGCTGCCGGCGCCGCCCACCACGCCGAGCCGGGCACCGCCCTCCGCGACGGCAGAGAGCAGCGACGGGACGAGCGGGAGCAGGAACGGCTCACCATCGACGCTGCCGTGGACCGCCACGACGACCACATCGGACTTGGTCGCCAGGTCGCGCACCAGGGTTTCGTCATCAATGGACCCGGCGACCGGAGTGACCCCGGGACGGGCCTCGGCGGAGCCGGTGCGGTTGACCGCAATAATCTCGTGCCCGCGGCGCAAAGCCTCGTCGGTGATGTGGCCGCCGGCGTACCCAGTTGCGCCGAAGACGGTGATGATCGCCATGGTGGGCTCCCTCGGTAGGGGTCTGTGGTGAGCGGAAAGACGCCGTCTGCGGCGAACGCGCGCAGCGGCCTGTCCGACCTCGCAGAATTCGAAACTGCGACGCTTACGAATAGAACTGTAACAGCATCAGATACAGTTTCTCCGGCTGCCCTTACCATGAGGTCATGGCACAGCCCACGAACACCCAGTTCGCGGTCGGCGTCCATCTGCTCACCCTGCTGGCCGCCCGACCCGGCGAGTGGCGGGACTCGCAGTCCCTCGCCTTCAGCCC
>NZ_JBEXXQ010000075.1:0-42463 GCF_040630525.1 Streptomyces sp. NPDC005799 | reverse complement strand
CCACCGCGACCAGCCGCAACAGCCCCTCACGCCCGATTACCGGCACATCACCTACCTGATACCCATTCATAGGTGCAGTGTGCTTGGCAGATTGAGCACGACTACCGCGAACTCAAGCACGGCCTCGGCCTGGACCACTTCGAGGGCCGCTCCTGGACGGGCTGGCACCACCACGTCACCCTGGTCACCGCCGCCCACGCATTCCTCACCGAACAGCGCCTGGCCCCAAAAGCCGATACGCCGGACTCACCCTCTACCAGATCCTCGACGCCATCCAGGACCTGCTGAACTGCTGGACCGGCACCTGCACCACCTGCCACCAGCCCCTGCCCAGAACACCCACCACCAGCCAGAACCCAAGATCCAGAGCAACCTAACGGAGTCCTACTAGTCGCCGCGCGCCGACCACGGTGACCGCACCGACTGACCTCGGCCCCTTGCTGGCACCATGCACGGTTCCCGGGATGGCGACGGCGTTCTTCCCTGTGGTGTGGGGCTGGTCAGACGAACGTTGCGGCGTGCGCCTGGGCTTCGAGCACCGCGGCGGCGGACTCGACGTCGGCCCGCAGGTCGATCCCGGCGCGCTTGAGGTCCGCGAGCAGCTCCCCAAGGGTCGGGTCGTGGCCCTGGTCCGGGGCGGCGACGTGCCCGGCGACCTTGCCGCGCAGCACCGCGTACTCGGTCTCGACGGCCAGGAGGCGGCGCAGCAGCAGCGGCAGGCCCGTACGGCAGTACCGGCCGAGTCCCTCCGTCGTGTACCGACTGGCGACCGTGTCGCCGTGCACCTCCGCAGCGTCCAGGGCGAGCGAGAACGACGGCGGGATTGCGGGGCGCAGCGCCTGGTCCAGGGCGGCGAGCTCTTCGGGCGTGGCGGGCGTCAGCACTCCGGCCGCCACAGGGTGCAGCCAGAGCACACGGTCGGGCATGCGTCCTTGGAGTCGCAGCACGGCGCGCACTCCCCGCCGGGGGACCCGCACGGACACGGCAGCGGGATACCGAGCGGCGTACGCCCCCCCTCGTCTTCCGCCTCGATCTCCTCGTCCGTGCGGAACTCCGCGGGCAGGAAATCGAGGAACTCGTACGGGGCGACGTCGTCGACGGCCTGGATCAGGCCCTGGACTGCCTCGGGCATCCGGGGGTCGACAGCCCCCCACAGGGCGGCGATCTCCTCCGGGACGTCCGGCAGCCGCTCGGACGCCAGGGCGTACGGGTTGAACTCCCGCACGATCTCGCCCTGGGCGTCACGGACGGAGTGCAGGTTCACGCACTCGTCGTCGTAGTCGCCGGTCGGCCGGGTGAGGACCAGGTACCGGCCGGTGGGGTACTGGGCGTGCAGCGTGCGCGCCACGAGCGGGATCATCGCGCCAGCCGCGGCGCAGGCCTTGGCGCGTGCGTCATCAAACGCGCTGATCGGGGTCAGGTTGGCCGTGTCCACAGGTGTCGTCCTTGCGGTTCGAGGGGGGTGCGCCCCGGAGGCCGGCTCACGGGGCGCGGGCGGGTCAGCGGGCGAGGTGCGGGGCGAGGGAGACCAGGAAGTCGACGCCGACCCCGTGGATGTCGACGGAGGCCGGGGTGGTGTCGTGCGCGCGGGCGGCCGGATCGGGCGCGGGGGCGACGTGCCCGTACGGGCCGGGCCCGGTACCGAACGCGAGTCCCTTCTCCTCGATCTGCTCGACGTGCCCGTGCCGGGCCAGGACCTGGGCCATGCGCCGCTCGAGGCGCCCCCGGATCCCGGCGGGCACGGACGGGCGGCCCGCTTCGGCCTCGGGCAGGAAGTGGGCGACGGCCCGCTCGACGGCGCGCACGGGGCCCTGTATCTGGACGTCAGCGACGGGGTTCGTGCCGTGCAGCGTGGCCGAATAGCGCGAGCCGCTCGAGGACCAGGTGATGCCGGACGTGTTCACCAGCAGACCGGCCCGCTCGTACGTGGCCGCGCCCTGGGCGCGCATGGCGTTCCCGATCTCGTAGAGCAGCTCGAGGCGCGCGCGGGAGCCGTCCTCGAGGGTCCGGGCGGCCTCGTCGTCGACGACGGGCAGCACCAGGCGCAGGACCTCCCGCGCGATGACGTCCGGGGCCGTGCGGTCGATGCGGAGGTCCGGGCGGGTCGGCTCACGGTCGGGGAGCTGCCACCCAATCTCGGTGTCCCAGGTGCGCGCCACCAGGACCAGGGCGCGCGTGCCCTGCACCAGGCGGGCGGCGGGGTACCGGACGGTCCACCAGGCGGTGTACGGCTCGACGGTCCAACGTGAGCCGGCCCGCTCGGGCAGCAGCGCGGCGACGTGCTTGGCGAGGGTCTGGGCGGGGCAGGTGGGGCGGGAGGGTGCGGTGACGGTGCTCATGTCGTGGGGCCTTTCGAGGGGGCCGCGCCCCTGGGCGGGAGCGGGGCGCGGCGGGGCGGCAGGGGTCAGACCAGGTGCGTGACGGCAGCAAGCAGCAGATCGGCGCCAACGGATCCGACCTCGGCGGCGACGGGCGCCGTGTCCTCGGTGTGGGCGCGCCGGGCGGACGCGGCAGGCAGCGCGATGAACCCTGTCGGCTCGGAGTGGCGGCCGAACTCGACCTCGTCGGCGTCGACGGCGCGGAGCTGCGGGAACCGGTCGGTCAGGTGCCAGGTGAAGCTACTGGTGACGTCCGGGAGCGCCGGGCCGTCGAACGGGGGCAGCAGGAGCGGCAGGAGCCCATACAAGCCAGACACGGGGCCTTCGTAGGTGACGGTCAGGTTCGGGTTCAGCCCGTACAGCCACAGGCCCCAGGCGGCGCCCTGGTCGGTCGTCCACATCAGGCCGGGCCCGGCGGCGCCCTCCACGACGTCGACGGCGGCGCCCTGGTCAATCAGGGCGAAGCCAACCTCTTGCAGGTCTCCGGCGCGGGCGCTGAACGCCGCGTCGCGGCCTCGGGCGTAGTGGAGCTCGGCGGCGGCTTCCTGGTCCAGGGCGGGCAGGACGGTGCGCAGTACACGGGCGGCCAGGGCGGCGACGGGGTCCGGGCCGGTGGCGTCGACCGTGACGTCGGGGATGACGGGGAACGTGTCGGGCCGGTCGGCGTAGACCTCAATGAGGCCCGCCTGCTCCACGACGATCAGGGCGCGGCGGCCCTCGGTGATGCGGGAGGTGGCCGCGTTCGGGCGGATGCCGTACGCGGCGGGGCCCACCTTCCACGCCTGTCCCCGGCGGGCGGGAAGTAGTGCGGCGAGCGGGGCGGCGGTCTCGGCGTGGGAGACGGCAGTGATCACGGGTGTTCCTTCGCTTCGGGTGTGCGCCCGGCGCGGTGCTCTCCGGCCGGGCAGGGGCAAAACGGTGGTGGGCTACGGCAGAGAGGCGATGAGCGGAGCGACGAACGTGCGGGCGACGTCCAGCGCGGGCGTCCGCCAGTCCGGGGAGTCGGCGATGTGCTGCCACAGGTCCTCGGTCATGAGCACGGCCTGGAGCCCCTCCCAGTCGGGCACGGTGCCCGGGGCGTGCGCGCCGGTGATGTCGACGAGCTGGCCGCTCGGGTGGACCACGACGACGTGCCGGAGCTGGCACGCGCACAGCCCTTCGGCGATGTCGTCGTCGCAGCACATGTCCGGGTCGTAGGAGCACTCGTCGTCGACGATCAGGGCCATGGGCCAGCCGGTGGCGTCCGAGACGGCGCGCGCCAGGGCGTGGCACTGGCCGGACGTGAACGCCTGGAGCGCGGTGTCGTCGATGCGGCCGGGCGTGACGGTGAAGGACTGGCCGAACGCGCCGGGGATGGTCTCCGGGTCGGCGAGGGTGGACAGCGGCATCGAGTGTTCCTCCGGTTCGTGGTCAGTTCCGGCGCGGTGCTCTCCGGCCGGGGTATTGGGTGGTGCGGGTGGTGCTTGCGTCGCGCCCCGGGGCGGCTCGTACGTCCGGGCCCCGGGGCGCGACTGCTCTACGGGCGCTCTTCGTCGTAGTCGCGCTGAGCGCGGGCGAGCGTGGCCTGTCCGTCGAGGTCCTGCTCGGGCAGGTGGTCGGCGAGGTGCGCGAGATCGGAGATCAGGTCGGCGATGGTGAGGCCGTTGTGCGCGGCGGCGTACAGCTCCCAGGCGGGGCGGGCGCCCTCGGCGAGCTTGGCGGCCGAAGTGGCGCCCGGGTCCTGGGCGATGTCGTCCACGGGGTGTTCCTCCGGTTCGTGGTGGCCCGGCGTGCTCTCGCCGGGTAGTACGCCGGGCGGGCGCATCCTGTGACGCCCCCGCCCGGCCGTGCAGGTCAGCGCTGGTTGTCGGGGCGGCCGTTGTCGACGCGGACTTCGGCCTCAAGGCGCAGGTGCTTCTCCCAGACCTTGAAGACCTGGCGCAGCCAGTCGTCCGTGCGCTGCCACTGGTGGTCGTTGTCGTCGTGCAGCAGGTGCAGCGCGTGCGCCTGCTCGGTCTCCCGCTGGGCGAACTTGGCGAACGTGGGGTTGACCGGGTTCAGGCGGCGGGGGAACGGGAGCTCGCGGTCGACGAGCGGCACCAGGACGTACTCGCCGAGCTCGGCGGGGAAGCGGGCGGCCGGGTGGTCCACGGCGATCTGCTCGGCCATGAACAGCTCCTCGCACGCCTCGGTCGGCAGCTCCTCGTACGCGCCGGGCGGGACGGCCTCGAACTCCCGGGCGGCGGCGTCCAGGCGCTCAGCGATGCCGTGGAGGGCGGCGCGGATGCCGGGATCGGTGGTGTACCGGTCGCGGGCGATCTCGGCGACGACGCGGGCCCGCTGGGCGGCCTGGCGGTACTGGTCGATGAACGGGGCGGTGGTGGTCACGGGGTGTCTCCGTCTCTGGGATGTCGAGGGGGGCCGGGGCGCGGCGGGGGAGGGCCGCGCCCGGCGGTTCGGGGAGGGTCAGGCGGCGGCGCGGGCGGCGGCCGGGCGGCCGAGACGGAGCGCGGCGAGGAAGTCGGCCACCTGGTCGTTCTTCGGGGTGAAGCCGGAGAGGGCCACGGCGCGCAGGTCCTCGCGGGTCCACAGGGCGCAGGCGACGACGCGGTGCCGCTTCTTGCGGGCGAGGTCACCGGAGCGGGAGACGGTCAGGCCCTTCTTCCCGGGGCGCTTCTTCGTCGTGGTGCCCTCGCCTGCCTCACGGTCCAGGCCCTTGGCCTTCTTCGTGATGGTCGCCGCGTAGTTGTGGGCGACGAGCGGGGCGACGCCACCGGCCATCAGGTGGGCGGAGGCGGGGGCGGGACCGGCGGCAACGGCCTTGACGGCGTTGCGGATCTCGCGCTGAGCGCGGATGCGGGTCTGGAGGACGGAAGCGCGGCGGGTGCGGGCAGTGGCCATCGAGTGTTCCTTGCTGTTCGTGGTCCGTGTCGGCGGTGCTCTCCGCCAACAAGAAAATAGTACACCAAGGGCAACATAAGGGGGAATGCATGATCCGATCAGATTGAAGTTTCCACAGATGAGAGCGCTCCCCACTTCGTCGTCGAGAGTTGGGGGCGTTGCCTCTGGCGTACCGTTCTGGCGCTCAGAACAGGGCGTCGTCCTGCGGTGCGGACGCGACAGCCGGCCCACGGGTGCGGGCGGCGCGGCGGCCGGTCGGCTCGTCCCCGAACAGCGCTTCGGTGCCGTTCGTGTGCGCCACGGCCTGCACGCGGCGGGTGACGGCGCGGTCGTCCACCAGGGCGAGCGGCGCGCCCGGGTCGAAGTCGGCGCGCTGCATGGTCGACCAGTCGATGCCCTGGGGGCTGGTGGCAGTGCTCACGGGGTTACTCCTGTCTCGGGATGCTGCGGGGCGGGCAGGGGCGCGGGGTGCGCCCCTGCGGGTGTTCAGCGGACGCGGTTGGCGGGGAGCTTGCCGACGGCCGTAGCGATGCCGAGGCACCACCACTGCGCGCGCTCGGAGCCCCACTCGGCGCGGACGAACTCCGGCACGTCGAAGCCGAGGTGGGTACGGGGCGAGTCCGGGTGCGGGTCGACCGGCTCGGGCTCCGGCTCCTCCACGGGCGCGGTGATCGCCTCTACGCACTCCGAGGTGAGGCGGCCCGGTCCCCACTCGTAGTCGGGTCCGGCGCCCATCAGCTTCCACAGAGCCTCGCCGCTGTGCTGGAGGGTGTAGCGCAGCTCCCACGTGCGGCCCAGGTGCGTGACCCCGTGCGTCAGGCGACTGCCGGGCTTCAGCGTGGGGTCGAAGTCGACCCCTGCGGCCGTGAGCGCGTCTTGGAGTTGCTTGGTGTACTTGGCGGGGATATAGCGGGGCAGGGACACGGGGAGCCTCTCTCGGCGGTTCAGGGGGCCGGGGCGCAGTGTGGGCGCCCCGGCGGGGGACGGTGGGGTAGGTCAGCGGCTGGTGTGGCTTGCGTCGCGCTGCGGGCCGCTCACGCGGTTGCCCATGCGGTGGCAGTCCCACCCGGTCTCGTCCTCTTCGATCCGGCCGTCGCGGTTGTCGTCGCCGAGGGCGTCGGCCTGCCCGTCGATCCAGCCGTCGGCCCACGCGACGGTGCCGGGGGTGTTCGCGTCGCCGACGACGTCCGGGTATGTCGGCGCGGTCCCGTTGCCGAGGTCGCGCACCCCCGCCTTCCAACCGGCGTTGTACGCGGTCACGATGTCCGCGCTGCAGTCCGTCGTGGGCCGGAAGTCGTCCGGGGTGGCGTCGGACGCGCCGATGGTGCCCAGGGTGCCCAGGATGATCACGGCGGCGCCGGAGGCGAGGATCGCGGCGGGGCGGGGGCGACGGGCCGGGAAGCGGCGGATGCGCGGCATGGGGTGCTCCTCGTTCGTGGTGGGCCCCGGTGCTCTCCGGGACCGTGGGCGGTGCGCCCTGCGCCCGCTCCGGCAGTGAGCCGGCCTCGGGGGCGGGGCGCACCGCCCGCCGGGGGGTGGCGGCGGGCGGTGCGGTCTGTGGGTTACGCGCCGATCTGGCCGAGCCACTGGTCGAGGAGTTCCTCACTGGTGCCGCCCTGGAGCGCGGCGGCGTACGCGGCGGAGTGGTCCCCGGCAATCACGATGTGCATTTCGCCGCCCTCGATCGCGCGGGCCTGGAGGTCCAGCTCCGCGAGCCGCTTGTCGTAGCTGTCCTCTTCCTGGGTGAGCACGAGGTTGTGCACCTTCGCGTCCTCGGTGCCCGGGTGGGCGACGACGGCCAGGAAGAACAGGAGCTGCGGGGTCTTGTCGAGGGTCACGCCTGCCATGGGGTGTTCCTTCGCTTCGTGGTCCGGCCCCGGTGCTCTCCGGGGCGGCGGGGTGAACCGCCAAGAAGAACAGTACACCAACGCCAATCTTGCGCAACCCTGTCATCGGAGATTCGCCGAACAATGCAGGTGAAAGCCGCTTCGATTGCTCGCAACACTGCCCGTAGATATACCTGGGTTGCATATTATTCGGGGTGGCTGTATGTTCAGCACACGCCACTAAGGCGGGGTCGGGACGAGCATCCCGGCCGGACCACGAACCGAGGAGCACCCGATGGCTGCTGAGCCCCAGAAGACCGGTATCAAGAACGCGGACGAGATCATCACCCTCGCCGCCGCGTACGGCCTGACCGTGACGGTCGAGACCACCGACCGCGAGACCATCACCAGCTACGTGGTGCGCCTCGCAATACCGGTCCCCGTCGCCTACGCCGGTACCGAGCTGGGCCGCGCCATCGCCTCCGACACCCTGGTCATGCTCTGGACCAAGCCCAACAAGGGCGGCCGTGGCCGCCTCGAGAACGCCACCGCCTGGGGCACCGTCAGCCACCGCAAGGTGCGCACCCTGCGGCACGTCACCGCCGCAGTCGAGCGCATGGGCCACGACTCCAACAAGTACGCCCGCGACACTGCGCCCCTCCCCGAGGACGTCGTCGACGCCCTGCACGCCGTGTTCGTCGACGGCCGCAAGGTCCACCCGGGCATCCTCGCCGCGCACGTCCGCAAGATCGTCAGCAACCGGCGTTTCCGGGGCCACCTCGTCCACCAGGACGACGACAAGGCCATCTGCATTGAGGATCGCCGCTACGCCCCCGTGATCGTCACCGGTCCCACGGCCGACGACGTCGTCGACGCCCCGCACGCTGTCATCGACAGCCACAACGACCGGCACAAGGACATCCCCGCCGACGACGTCCGCCACATGATCACCCTCCGGCGCGAAGCCGGACAGTCCAGCCACCAGAGCGACGACGGCACCATCACCGCCGCCGGGATCCGGTTCATCCCGCAGCCGGCCGCCGAGGAGCGGAAGCACGTCCGCATCGCCAACGGCGGCACCCCCGAGATCATCCCCACCCGCGATGCCCTGGACGAGATGAACACCGCGCAGATGGAGGGCAAGCGCGACGTCCGCGAGATGTCCGCCGCCCGCTCGAGCGCCCGCATCGTCTACAAGGACGACCGGGGCACGGTCGTACTGCGCCCGGCCACCCAGGAGGACCTCGCAGCCGCTGCCGACCGCATCCGCACCGCCGCCGCCAAGACGGCCCGCGCGGAGATGGACCGCCTCGAGGCGCAGAAGCTCGCCACCAACCAGGTCATCGAGGAGCGCGCCCGCGCCGTGCTGGAGACCGGCGGACACACCGTCGGGGTCCTCTTCCGCACCAACCACAACGCGGTGTGCCTGTACGCCGTGGACGAGAACGGCAACGAGCGGACCGGTGACACGCTCGACACGTTCTTCGACGCCTACACGGAGACGCTGGAGGCGCAGGACTGGTTCGTGGAGTACGGCAAGACCGGGTACCACGGATCGCACCTGGTCCTGCTGCCGCCCGCCGGGGACGCCGAGGACGTCGTGCGCGAGGGTGCGCGCCGTCGGGAAGCCGCCGAGGCGCCGCTGTTCGTCGCTCTCGCCGCGTACGAGTCGGCCACGCACGCCGCGCTCAGCTCCGCGCCCCGGGACCTCGAGGACCTGGCGCACCACCTGCTCGCCCTCGGGAAGGTCGCGCCCACGGCGCAGCACCTCGAGATCGTGGAGGCGCAGGGGGACGTCGAGGAGGCGTGGGAGGCGCTGCGCGCCGCCCGGGGGCTCACCGCCCGCAACGCGGCGTTCGACAAGGCCCGTACCGCCGTGGAGCGGGCCCGCGCGGTGATCCTGGCCGTCGCCCCGCACGCCCACCGGATGCACGGCACCGACGTGCCCGCCACGGCCGAGGAGATCCGCGCCGCCGCCCGTGCGTACAACGCCGTCGGCAGCACGCCCGAGGAGCTGTCCGCCGTCGAGACCGGCACGCCCCAGGTGCGCGTGCACTGCGCCAGCGACAATGGGACCGGCTGGAAGGTCACCGCCACGATCACCGCCGGAGTCGACACGCCCCTGGGGTTCATCCCCGCGCACCCGCCGCTCGCGGAGACGTTCCGCAAGCGGGACGGCCGCGAGGACGCCACCGTCAACGCCCGGCGGGTGATCGGCGCCCTGTTCCGCGTCGCCGTCCCCGTCGAGTACGCCCTCGACCGCCGGGTCTGACCCCGGCCCCGGAGCCGCCCGGCTGAACGGGTCGGGCGGCGCTCTCGAGGCCCATACGCGCACGCGCGCGTGTGGACGGTCCAGAAAGTCCAGAAACCCCGCTCTCCCGGCTCTGCAGGCGCCCTTTGGTCGTCCGGTGCGTCCGGACGCCGCGCGCCGCTCTCAGGAAGGCTCACGGCCCGTCATGCTTCCCCCCTGGCTTCAGTCTCGGCTCGCTGTCGAGCCGTCCACGCACACGTTCGTCTCGTTCACGGACGAGGTGGCCCGGTTGCTCGAGTTGCCGCCCGCTCCTCCCGCCGAGGTGTACGAGCGGAGCTACGACACGGACCACGTCTGGATGGTGTGGCGGCACAGGGAGGGCGGGGCCGCGCTGTTCCTCGAGCGCCCGTACGGGGAGCTGCGCGAGGGCGTGTCCATGCGGCTTGAGTGGCATCACTCGCCGGACCCCGCGGTCGTGGCCTCGATGATCCGCGCGTACGGGCGCCGTGGGCGTCGTGGGCGTCGCCCCTGCCTCTTGGCCCGTCTCCTCCGTCGCTGAGCCGGCCGCCGCATCCCGCGCAGCTCCCCCGCCCTGTTCCACCCTCGCTGAAGGATCCCCCGTGTCTGCCCCTGCCCTGTTCGACCTGCCCGCCGCCCCGGTGAGCACTGCGGCTGCGCCTGCCACGTTCCGCCCGTCCGGCATCACCGTTCTGTCGTACGGGTTGGGCGCGGACAGTACGGCGATCCTGCTTCGGTTCCTCGCCAACCCGGAGCGGTACGGGCTGCGGGCGGACCTGTCGGATCTGGTGGTCGTGCACTCCGTGACCGGCGACGAGTGGCCGGATTCCCTGGACTTCGTCAAGCGCCTGGTGCTCCCCCTGCTTCGGACCGCCAGGGTGCGCCTGGTTCAGATCGCCCGTGGGGGCCCGGAGGATGCCGACGGGGTCGTGATCCTCGACGACTCCCGGGCGCCGCGCCGGATCTTCGCTCAGGGCCCGTGGAGGCTGTCCGACGAGCTGCGAGCGGCCGGGACCGTCCCCCAGATGGCGCGGGGCAAGCGGACGTGTTCGATCAAGTTCAAAGGATGGTGCCTGGACCAGTGGGCGGCCGCCGAGTTCGGTACGTCGTCGTTCCGTCGGGTCATCGGATACCACGCGGGGGAGATGGACCGGGCCGAGGTTGACTCCGAGATCCAGCGCGAGTTGAACGAGGAGGCGGGGCGCACGATCTGTGAGCCGTACTACCCGCTGATTCACGAGCGCATGGGGCGGGCCGCCGTGGAGGCGTACGTCCTCGAGCGGGTCGGAGAGAAGATCCGTAAGAGCTACTGCGCGCAGTGCCCGTTCAGTGGCGTCTGTGCCTCGAGGGACGCGCACGAGGAGCGGCTGAGGGCGCATCCGCACGTCGCGGCGGACGTGTTGCGCATGGAGTACGTGTCGCAGGCCCTGAACGAGCGCCAGGGGCTGTACGGGGAGAAGTCCCTCCGGGGTCGGCTCACGCAGGACGGCCGGAACGCGGCGGTACTCGACGCGTTCGCCCTGTCCCTCGAGCAGGCGCCGCACGCGGTGTACGAGGTGCGCCGGATCTACCACGCGGCCCGTAGGCCGGACTGCAAGGCGTGGCACGGCAAGAGCTGCCGTTCTCCGCGCTGGTGGTGCCGTCAGGCCCGCACGGGCTACTGCGTCGACGCGCACCCGGCCGGGCGGTTCGAGCCGTGGTGCTCCGGCGACGACGAGTGCCGGGGGGAGACGAAGAAGGGGCAGGCGTGGCGGTCGGTGCGCACCGTGTACGAGGGGACGCGGGCCGGGGCCGAGGCGTACGTGTGGGCTGTGGCCGCCGAGCACGGCATGCGCCTTGAGCGGGGCGAGCACTCCGGCGTGGAGCGGGCCCACTACATGACCGACGGCGACTCCTACCCCACGGCGTCCGCGTACCTGGTGGCCGCGCCGGAGGGGGTGCACGACAAGCAGCGCCCGAAGTTCGAGGAGCGGTTCACGCAACTGACGGGCCGGGTCGGCATGGTGGGCACGCCCGTGCGGGAGCTGCCGAAGCCGCAGCCGAGGCGGCTTACCGGTGGGGCCCCGCGCATCCTGCGGGCGAAGACCATCGGGGGAGTCACGCTCATAGCCTGACGAATGACCAGCCGCAGCGAATCGCCAGGCCCTCACTTACGGGTTTTCCTGGGGAACCCCTACCCGTGATTGTCCTGGGTGTACTATTCTTTGCGTTGGCGGGAGAGCACCCGCCAAGACCACGAAGGAGGAACACCCATATGAGCGTTGCCCTGGCAGTGAAGCCCTGGTGGGAGTTGGCCGAGCAGTACGGCCAGCCGCGCACGGTCATGCACCACCGCCTCTACTCGTCCTCCGTCCCTCGCGAGCAGCATGCGGCGTACGCGTTCAACATCGCGGGCGGCAAGGTCCT
The DNA here is from genome assembly GCF_040630525.1 of Streptomyces sp. NPDC005799. NCBI lineage: Bacteria > Bacillati > Actinomycetota > Actinomycetes > Kitasatosporales > Streptomycetaceae > Streptomyces > Streptomyces sp. NPDC005799. Next base: position 30,704 of record NZ_JBEXXQ010000075.1, on the reverse strand, counting down.
GCGCGAGTCCGGCGTGCGCGCCGAGGACGGGTCCTGGGCCCTGACCATCCGACTCGTCGAGTACATCGAGCCCGCCACGCTGCGGACCCGGTACGCCCTCGACTTCTGGACGGTCACCCCGGGCGGCAAGTGGTACGTCGCCGACCACGAAACCCGCGCGGTGATCGAGGCCGTCTACGAGCACGCCGTGCGCATCGAGGCCGAGCGGCCGTCCGTCCCCGTCGACGCCAAGCGCGTCGGTCGCGGCGCGGCCGCCTACTACGACGTCACCGACGTCGCCTGACCGGTCCGGTCCCTTCCGCCGGGGCGCGACCGTACGCGCCGCGCCCCGGCATCCTCCCCGCCTCACTCGGCCCCAGCAGAGGAACCCCATGCGCATCGACCTTTACGCCAACTGGTCCAACGTCCGTCAGGACACCGTGGCCGAACTGCCCGACGACATGGCCCGCGAGGACGTCGTCAGCCGCGCCCACGCCGAGATGAGCGCCCGCCCCGGTCGTGCCCACACCGCCGCCGTCCGCACCGACCAGGGCGCGCCCCTGCTGTTCGTGTACCGGGACGGCCGCGTCTGCGAACCCCAGCTCTAGCCGGACCCCCGGCGGGGCGCAGCACCCCCGACGCTGCGCCCCGCCCCCCAGCACGCCACGACTTCACCGAGGAGAACCCCGCGCCATGACCACGAAGCCCGCCACCGCCCAGCAGACCGCGCCGCGCCCCCTCGGCTGCCTCCCCGGGAGCGTCGACGTCCCCCAGGTGAAGGCCGCCATCCGTCTCCTCACCCACGACGGGCAGCCGCTGGCCGCGTTCGACGGGCGGGACCGGTGCATCGGCGCCGGGGCCTACCTGGACCCGCGCCGCGAGACCGGCGAGGTGGTCCTGGAGCTCCTCGCCGAACACCGGCCGTCCGCCGGGCGGGAGGAGCTGTGCGCCGAGCGGGTGCGCGTCACCCTCGAGTACGCCGACCTGTTCCGCGTGGCCGGCTGGACCGTGCAGGAGTTCAGGGAGCGCGACCACACCAGCCTGGAGCGTCTGGCGCGGCTCATCCTCACGCCCCCGGCGCCCACGGCCCGCGAGCGGATGACCGCGGCGCTCGCCGAGTACGGCATCACCGCCCACCGCGACGAGGACGCCGGTAGCTCGTGGCTGGTCATCCCCGTGACCGGCAGCGACTTCCCGGGCGTGGGGACGCCCCAGCTCGTCGCGTACGTCTACGAGGCGCATGAGGACTGGGTGTTCGTCGACGCGCCCATGGAGCACTGGGCCGGTACCTGGCAGATCCGGTTCAACAACGGCGCGGCCGAGGTGGTCGTGCACCGGTGCGACGCGGACGCCGACCCGGCGAGCGCGACCGCCGCGGCCGCCGAGTTCGTCGCCGCCTTCCGCGCGGCCTGGGGCGGCTAGCAGCTCCCCCGGCCGGGGCGCAGCCCGCACGGTGCGCCCTGGCCCCATCGCCCCTCTCCGCCCGCTCCACGCCCTCGAGGACGCCCGCCATGCAGACCGCGACCCTGTTCGACCTCCCCGACATCCAGACCCTGCAGGAAGCCCCCGTGGCCCCCGCGCCTACGAAGCCGAAGCGGAAGGCGCGGACCGTGCACGTGTCGGTGCCCTTCGAGCCGTCAACAACCGTGCCGGACGAGCTGATCCGGGACGCGGACTGGGTGGTCGTATCCAGCTCGGGAGGTAAGGACTCACAGGCGATGCTGTCGTACGTCGTGCGGCGCGCGAAGGCCCTGGGGATGCTGCACAAGGTCGTCGTCGTCCACGCGGACCTGGGCCGGGCCGAGTGGGACGGCACCCGGGAGCTCGCCGAGCTGCAAGCGCGCCTTGCCGGGGTCAGCCGGTTCGAGGTGGTCCAGGCGGCGAACGCCGACTTCCTCGAGCGCGTCGAGATCCGCTACGGCAAGCTCAAGGCGAAGGCGGAGAAGGAGGCCCGGGACGCGGGCGAGGACCCGTCCACGGTGACGGTCCCGCCGGCCTGGCCGTCGAGTTCAGCGCGCTGGTGCACGTCGGACCTGAAGCGGGGCCCGATCCGGACCCTCTACACGCGGCTCACGGACGAACTCGCGCACCTGGGCCGCCCCGTGCGGATCCTGGCGTGCATCGGGCAGCGCGCGGCCGAGAGCGACCAGCGGGCGAAGCTCGCCGCGGTGGAGATCGACCGTGGGGCGAGCAACGGGAAGCGACACGTGACGACGTGGCGGCCGATCCATTCGTGGAGTGACCGGAAGGTGTGGCGGGAGATCGCCCGTTCCCGCCTGCCGTACCACCCTGCGTACGACTGGGGAAACCGGCGCCTGAGCTGCGTTTTCTGTGTCCTCGGGTGCAACAACGACTTGGTGAACGGCGCGCGGCGCGTGCCGAAGCTCGCCGCGGCGTTCGCCCGGACCGAAGTCAAGGTCGGGGCCGACTTCAAGAAGGGGCTGAGCATGGCGGAGATCATCCGGCGTGCGGCGGCTCTGGAGAAGGCGGAGGGGCCCGCCGCGCGGCCGCCGGTGGGTACCGCGATGGCCGAGCACGTCGGGCGGGCTGTGGCCACCAAGTACCGCAACCGTCAGACCGTGTTGTACGGCCTGGCTGCCTGAGCCGGCCCCGTGGGCGGGGGGCGTCCTCCGCTGTTTCTGCGGACCTCTACCTCTAGAGCTTGCCCTGGGTGTATTATTCCTGGTGTTGGCGGAGAGCGCCGCCGACAGACCACGAAGCGAGGAACACCCTGTGCTTTCTGCCGCCCTCTTCGACGCTCCCGCCCCTGCGGCGGATGCTAAGCCCAAGGCAAAGCGCCCGGCCTCGGTCTACGCCGACCGCCGTTGGTTCGCCGACGTCGACCGCGTGACGTACCTGGGCACGCATCAGCCGTCTTGGCTCGCCCGCGAAGAGTTCGGCAACGACTGCATCCCGCTGTGCGTCGCTCACCAGCGTCTCGACGGCCGCAAGACCCTGCCGCGCGCCGTGACCCCGTGGATGCTCGACTCCGGCGGCTTCACCGAGCTGTCGAAGTACGGCCAGTGGACGGTGTCCCCGTACTACTACGCGGAGGCGGCCCGCCGGTACTACGACGAGACCGGCCTGATGGACGCCTGTGCGATTCAGGACTGGATGTGTGAGGACGAGATCCTCGCGAAGACCGGCCTGACGATCGCCGACCACCAGGTCAAGACGGTCGCGTCGTTCCTGAACCTGATGTCCCTGGACGCCGAGCTGCCGTGGATGCCCGTGATCCAGGGCCGCACGCTCGACGACTACCTGCGGTGCATCGACCTGTACGACCAGGTCGGGGTCGACCTCACGCTCGAACCGGTCGTCGGCATCGGCTCCGTGTGCCGCCTGCAGCAGACCGACGAGGCCGCCCGGATCATCGAAACGGCCTGGGGGATGGGGATCCGCCTGCACGGCTTCGGCTTCAAGAAGACCGGCCTGCGGCGCGTCGCCCACCAGCTCTACAGCTCCGACTCCATGGCCTGGTCGTACAACGCCGTGAACCGGGCCCCGATGCCGGAGTGCGTGGGCAGGCACGTGCACTGCGGCAACTGCCCGAAGTACGCCATCGCCTGGCGTAACGAGCTCCTCAACTCCCTGCCGGACGACCCGCAGCTCCTGCTCGCTGCCTGACTCCGAAGTCTTCCGGGGCGTCCGCCGTGGGCGCCCCGGCCCCACCCCTAGAAGGAGAAACCTGTGTCCGCCGTATCCAGCAAGCTCACCGAACGGTTCGACAGGGTCCGCGAACTGGTGGACGTCGCCCACATCTACGCCGAGGACGGCGCCGCCCTGTCGGCGATGCAGAACCTCGTGGACGCCATCGCAGCCATCCGGAGCATCATCGAGCCCGGCCCCGACCAGGACCGGCGCCCTGTGCCGCTGGAGAGGCTCGTGGAGACCGTGGAGGGCGCGCAGCGCACCCGGAAGCCCGAAGAGATCGCCGCCGTGCCGTGGGTTGCCGAGGCAATCGGCCTGCACGACCCCGCCATCCGCGCCCTGGGCGACGTGGCGACCCTGGCCCAGCAGCGGTACCACGCCGCGCTCGTCGAGTGGATCACCCGCGACTGGACGTGCCTGTGCGTCGTGAGCTGCGACGAGGACCCGGCGACCGCGTGCGGCCTGTCCGGTCAGCAGCACGTCCACCCGGCAATCCCCGGCCGTCCCGGCGTCTACGGGCCGTGCCCCGTGCACCCGGACGCCCCCGGCGATCGGTAGCAGCTCCCGCAACACCCCTTCCGCGGCTCGAGAGCACGAGCCCCCACCACGAAGCAGAGGAACACCCCCATGACGCGTGCGACGCGTTCCCACACGATCCGCGGCCACCTGGTCGCCGGAGGTCTCGTCGACCTCGAGCTGACCGAGGCCAGGCAGAAGGCCGGCCCCGACGGACACGACGTCGACGGGTTCTCCACCCGGCAGCACCGCGACGAGGACAACACGCTTGTCGTCGTCGCCGGGGCGTACGGCCCGAACTGGCTCCGGACCCTCGCCGAGATCAGCGGCCGACTCGAAAGCCCGCACGTCAAGTGCACCGTCCGTGGCCAGGTTCCCGGACTCGGCGACCACGAGGTCCTCGTGCGCTGGGCGACGTCCGCGGAGCTGCAGGAACGCAAGCGCATCGCCGAGAAGCGCCAGGCCCCCCTCAAGCAGCAGCTCCGCCGCCAACAGGCCGAGGAGCAGCGCCAGGAGCTCGAGGCCGCCGGACAGTCCGGCCTGTTCTGACACAGCCCGCCGGGGCGTGACGTTCCACAACGCGCCCCGGCTTTTCCCCCAACCGCCCGCACCGGCAGGAGACGCCAGATGACGCCGTACGACGACGAGCGCCTCATGGCCGAGCTGTGGCCCACCGGCAAGTTCGGCCGCGCCGAGCACGACCAGCGCCCGCCACTGCCGCCACTGCCCCCGCGCCCGCCAGAGCGCCGCCCGATACGGCCCTGGACCCCGGAGGAGCAGGCCCAGCACCGCGCCGACCTCCTCGCCGCCCTGGAGGGCTGGCAGGACAAGTCCCCGGCCGCGGACCGCAGGCGCAGATACAGCCGCGACTACGGCCGCCAGTACGGCAAGCAGGTCCGCCGCGCGCGCCGCCTCCGGCTCGTCCCGCCCCCGGCCCAGGACCAACGGCCGGGCACCAAAGCCGCTTGACCACCACACGCCCAGAGAGGCACCCCCATGTGCTGGAACGTCACGCCCCGCCGCCGCAAGCCCAACAGCGGGCGGTGGAAGGCCGACCGCACCGAGTACGCCCGCCGCCGGCCGTGGCCGCTCGAGTTCCCGAGCCGGCCCTTCCCTACGGCATCTACCCTGTCCGGATAGGTGATCTGCTGTGAAGGGAACTGCGTTGATCCAATACCCCGCGTTTCGGACGTGGCAGACGATGCAAGAGCGGTCAAATAACAGCATCGTGGCACTGGCTATTGGTGCCGGCCTTGCGGAGCGGGAGATGGCCCGGTCTACGCACCTGGCTGACGCAGCAGGCGCAGTACTTGCTGGGGTGGCGCAGGCCGAGCGGCTCGACGTGACGGCGACAGACGCGAAACAGATCTTCAAGACGGCGACGGAAGACATGGCCTTCTTGGCCATACCGCAAGTCGTGGCCCTACACATCGAGTTGTGCGTCGGCACGGTAGTCGAGTGCCAGCGTTTCCCAGGCCTCATCGGGCCGCAGAACAAGGGCCCTGAATGGTGGGCTGTGCCGTTCTTGGCGAAGACGGTCAGGTTCGGCGAGACAGAGACAACAGCGGACCATCTCATGAAGTTCTGCGTGAAGCTGCGGAACACCATCATGCACGGCGCCGGCAAGGTCGACGACCAACTGGTCCAGACATGGAGTCAGCTTCCGCAGGCGGCGAAGGCGCGCTGGGAAAAGCTGGCCAAACGACCGTTCACGTACGCGAGAGTCGGTGCGCTGCCGGACCTCCGTTGGCCCGAAGTCATGGCCACGCTTGCGGTGACGAAGGAGTCCGCCCGTGAGATCAACGCACGAATCGGGCGGCTGCTCACGCGGGAACAGTGGGCGCAAGTCATCGCCCATGACTACCGGGACGGTTCGCGGCACGGACGTAGGCGCTTCAACAGCATGACGCCAGGGAAGACGGTCATGGACGAGAACAACAAACCCCACCCGGGCCAGGAGCGGGCCCTGCAACGGCTGCAAGGGCACGCCACCACGTACTACCGCCCGCTGGGGATGACACTCGACGAACTGCGTACGGGCCGAGACGCCATTCGTTAGACGCGGGCGCTCTGCCATTGAGCTACTGGTGGACCGAATGTCCACGGACCGGGCTCGAACCGGTATCTCCCGCACAGTGGCGACTCCGGTGGTGAACCGGCCCATCCCGCAGATGATCGCCTCGCACCCACTCTATCGAGGAACGCCGCCAACTCAAGCGCCCATACGTCGAAACGAGCGCTCAATCACATCCCTGCCCCACCTCCGCGGGGGCTGGACGAGCCTTGCTCATCGGCCGAAGGCGCGGCGCTGCTCCGCGTGGACGGTCAGAGCCTCGGCAAGCACGGTCCGGTCGTAGTCGGGCCACCATCGGTCGTCGAAGTGGAGGGTGGCGTCGCAGGCCTGCCACAGCAGGAAGCCAGACAAGCGCCGCTCTCCGCTGGTACGGATGATCAGGTCCAGGTCGGGCAGGCCAGCCGTGGCCAGGTACCGCTCGATCGGTAGCTTGACTGCTGGGTCGTACTTCGGACAGGTCACCGCCTGGTGAGCGGCCCGCCGGATCTCGTCGTGCCCGTCGTAGCCGATGCCGAGACAGACCGTCATGCCGTCCCGCTGGGCCGTGGTGGCTTCGGCGTACTCGATCGCCTCCAGGAGTTGCGGGGTGGCGTAGCCCCGTAGGGCGCCATTGTGCAGGACACGGACAGGCCCGGTGGACTCGTCCGCGACGTCGTGCAGCAGCTCGGCGATCACGCCGACTAGGACAGCGACCTCTTCGGTGTCACGCTGGAAGTTCCGGCTCGACATGAGGAACACGGAGGCGGCTGCGAGGCCTAGTTCGCGGCAATGGCCGAGGGCCCGGCGGACGGCGAGGGCGCCGTGTCGGAAGCCGCTGGATGCCCCTACATCCCGGGCAGCGGCCCAACGGCGGTTGCCGTCGGCGATGAACGCGATGTGCCGGGCCAGAGTGGTCTGGACGGGAACGGTGGGATCATGGGTGATCGTCATGACGGTCGGTTGTAGAGGGCGCTGGTCCTACTGTCGTGGGCTCAAATCCATCGCCGTAGATGGTCAGCCCCCCGGGGTCCGTGAAGTAACCGCGCAGGCCTGCGGCGGCGTAATCCATGAGCGGCGCTGGCAGTTTGGTGACGGGGAACCAGCGCAGGGCGTCGCACTTGTTGGGCTCCCGGTTCGTCGGGGTGCCGGTCCAGGTGCGGGCCTCGAAGAACACTCCGAAGTGGTCGGTGGTGCCATGCCGGGCATGGACCGTCTGCCCAATGGCGAGGGCGTTCGGGACTAGCCCGATGCCGAGTTCCTCGTGGGCTTCCCGAACGATGGCGTCTACGACGGACTCACCGGGTGCGTCGGGTTCAGCGGGTTTGACTTTGCCACAGGGCAGGGCCCATTCGCCGCTGCCGTAGGCCGCGCCAGCGCGCAGGGCGAGGAGGATCTCTTCGCCGTGGCGGAGGATGAGGTGTACGTCGAGGTCAGCGGTCGCGGCGGTCATACGTTCGCTGCCTCCTGGGCGCCCAGCAGCTCCCGGGTGGCGGTGCCCGCGGTTTGGTAGTGAACAGCGACCTTCTGGAGCCAGGGCACTTCGCTGTCGTAGTCGCCGCGGGAAGAGGAGACGAATTCGGCCTGCGTCGATTGGGGGGAGTCCCCGCGCGTTTTGTATGCCAGGGCCGTACTCGTCCAGTATGCCTCGGCGGCGGCCGCGGTCTCCTCGGCGGAGGCCGTGGCGTGCAACTGGGCGTACTCCTTGGCCCGGTCGAACAGGTCGCGTGGAGCGTAGTACTGCAGTTCCGCGGTGATGTCCCGGATCTCGGTGACATAGCGGGCCAGGCGGTCGTTGATGGGCTGGTCCAAACGGAAGATGTCACGCAGGTAGTTGAAGGCGCTGGACAGGGCACCGAGTCGATACTGGGACGGCTTGAGCATGACCGGGCCGGGGACAGCGAGGGCGAGGTCACGCCACAAGGGGTGCAGCCGGATGAGGGCTATGAAGGCGCGGGCACGGTCAACGAGCGCTCGGGAAGCCGGGACTGTGAGACCGAGGAGCAGCAGGAGGAAGAGGCCCGTCTGCAGGGGCTCGGTGATGCTCTCCTGCAGGTTGGCAAGGTGCGCGGTCGGGACAACCGCAGTGGCGTAGAAGACGTACATGGTGCGGATCAGGGCGTATAGAACAGCTAGGCCCATGGACGTGCACATCATGCCGAGCGCCACGCGCATGAGGGTGCTCGGCGTACGTCGGACAGCGCTGCCCCACTGGTAGCCGGCGACGGCCGAGGCGCCTCCCATGTAGAGGTACACGAGCGACATGTAGACGGTCATGCCGAGTTCGCCAGCGTGGCCGGTGACGAAATGCTCAGTCGGCATACTGCGGTTGATAGCGAACGCGAACAGCAAGATCAGGCAGGCGATGGTGACGACGGTCGCTTTGAGTGCAACCTTCGACACAGCGCGGGAGACGCGGACGTACCGTTCGCCCGAAGACTCGTCCTGGCTGCCGTACATGGCGAGGACGTAACTGAGCAGGGAGTAGATTCCACCGATCGCTATGACGTGCTTTACGACGCTCGACAGGTCGTTGATTCCGCTGTGGTCCATGCCGTAGTCGATGAGCGGGGTCTTCAGTGTCCAGACCGCGGCGAAGGCGATGACCATGCCCCACAGGGCGCGGCGGCGGTGATCACCCCAGAGAGCTGAGGACAGGCGCCAGAAGGCTGATATCCAGAAAAGGACGGCGACGACGTACGGGGCGATACTCACTGTTGCTTCCTTCTTCGCCGACGGGCGAACGGGTGGGAAAGACTGGCTTCAAGGCGACCGACCAGGTCGTCGGTAGCTCGGTTCTGGCGCGCGGCAAGATCACGGATGATGCCGGCGGAGACCTCCGTGGCGAGTTCCTGCTCGGACTCGTACGTGGTGCGTGCCGCGATGGGGACGCCGCGGGTGAAGCGGCTGATCAAGTTGGTGCCCACGTGTGGAGTCATACGCTGGAACTCGTCGGGGCTGATGGTGCCGCCGTGATCGAACCACTCGTGGACAAGTTCGTGCAGGATGACGTGTTCCTGGTGGTACGGGGTACTGCGTAGAGGGAACAGAACCAGGCTTGCCCCGTTGGCCATCTTCACGCGTAGACCGCACGCCGATCCGGGCGCGGTGAGCGCCGGCGGCATGGGCCGCAAGAAGATGCGGCGGTCGAGCTCTGCCTCCATCGCGCGGACCAGGGTGGGGATACTGAAGGGTTTAGGGATGGGGAAGCCGTCTAGGTCTTCTACGAGCTGCTTGCGCAGCCGACGCAGGGAAGACATTGGGCACCTCGGGGTGGGGGAGTCGCGGGTTCTTGTCCGCTCCGGAACACTTGTCGGGACACAGCTGGCCGGTTCACGCGCTACGACTGTGGCGAGTCGTCGGACAGCTCAGCCGCCACTTCGTTGAGGTAGGCAAGCAGTTCAGCCGACAGGCCGCTGGTGACTCCACGGCCAGCAAGCCCCTGTACATCGCCGCGGTGCACTGCGCGCAGGAAGTTCAGCGACTCGAAGACCCTTTTCACGACTTCGTGCTGTGGCTCGAAGAACAGTGGGTCAACGTCGAAGAATTCCGCGACGGCGTCGATGATTGGCTGTCCAGGAACGTACGGTTCCCCGGTGTTCGCGGCGATGGTGCCGGACCGCACCTTGCCCAAGGTGACGTGCGAGATGACCTCGCGCCGGTGATAGCCGTTGATGGCCGCTGCGACGGCTCGGTCGGACGATCTGTCGCCCCAGGGTGCTTCGTCCGGGGGGAAGGCGTTGCAGATCAAGTACTCGATCTTCTCGGCCAGGGTCCGCGGCTCGTGTTCGGGCTCCCCGTCATCCATTGTGCTCCCCCACGGATAGGACTCATTCTTCCCGGGCATCGCACCAAGCTAGACCGTGCGCGCCCAACCCGCTGCCGATGCAAGGGGGCTGCGGGCACGGAGAACCGTGCAACGGCGCAGGCCAGGTGGCGGTGCCCGACAGGCGGGCCATGCACGTTAGCGGGTTGCGCGATCACTCTACGCCACTGTTAAATCAATTTTCCAGGCGGGAACGAGCCGCATGCATATGCCTCACTGACCACTCCCGCCCCAGCATGAGGGGAACTCAGTTGCCGACACGCCCGCTTGACGGAGGCGCGGATCGCCACTGCACGGTGGCTGCGGCATCCAGGCATACCCCCGTGACGAGAACGGCGACACTCGCGCTCTCAAGCAAGATTGCGGATGCGCCCTCGCCCTCCACGGAGCTTGCTGGCGCCCGCTGTAGCCGCTTCATCGTGCAGGCTCATGGCTCGACCGCCACCTGTGCTGTCGTCCGCGAAGTACTCCCGCCCACTAGCTACACGGAGGCCAGCCGCCGTGCGAGGGCTGCCGTCTGAAGTGGCTGGAGGCCCAATTCCTTGCGCCCAACCCTCATATACTCACCTCTATCGAACTGATATTCGACATCGTTCCATCCGACAGGACGGACTAGCCGTGACGATCTCTGACGCCATATCGCCGCTTTGGGCCTCCGGCCTGCAGTCCGCCCCGGCCGGCCGCGACACGGCCGCGCCGCACGGGCTGCCCAATCTTGAGAAATCGATCGAGTTCCGTCTTGGCCCCGAGCACACCCCCGTCCAGAGCCTGCGCCGCGCCCGCAGCTTCGCTGCGAAGGTGCTGCCCGCGCTGCTCGCTGGCGCGCCCAATGCCAAGGCCGTTGAGGAAGCGGCGCTTGCCGTGCTGACCGAACTCGTCGATGTCACAGCCCGGCATCGCGCCAGCGTCGACCTGGGCGGCCGCGTCTCGTATGACGGCGACCATGTCCTGATCACCGTTGGGGAGATGGGCCGACCGTTGCCGGACCCCGAGGAGGAGCCGGGCCTGTTCCTTGTCCACCGCCTGGTCGACGACATCGGCCAGCACCGCGACGACGGCGAGGGATACGAGACCTGGGCCTCCATTCCGGTTCGGTCGAAGGCGTAATAGTCCTATGTGGCCCTGCATTTCTGGCCACTTTCCGTTTCGGGAGGGGCGCGAGCCTGCCGTCTCCCAGGCCGGCCGCAATCTCGGAAATTGGGGGGCTGGCCCCACCCTCGGATACGCCTCCGAGCGGAGCCGCCGACGGCGACCGGGGATCGGACGGAATCAATCCGTCTACCTTTGGTCAGGGCAGTGATGTCGGACGGTAGTGCGTTCGAGGCGAATGGCGACCTGCCGCAGCTTGGAATTCTGGTTTCTGGGGGCATCACGCCCCCAAAAAGCTCACCTATGCCACCGACGGCTACGAGTACGTGACGCACATCACAATGGGTGTCCACATACTGGACGCCCGTAAGTTGGTCTGACACGTCTGCGTGACGGTGCGCGCCCCGTCTCTGTCGCCTGGGAGATTGATGAACTCAAGGGAGCCAGCGCATCCCGGAGACAGGCGGTTTTGGCGGTGTGGTTATACGCGGCAGCTGTCGATGTGGGTGACGTCGCGGAAGTCGGCGATGACGGGGCTGGCCATGGATTCGCGGTAGACGACTACTGCGCGGCCGTAAGGCCAAGTGGTGTCGTTGGAGAAGTCCTGTGCGGCTTCGGAGCAGCCGTCGAACATCAGGCCGCGGACGTTGTCGGTCCAGTTGGCGTCGTCGTGGTAGTCCTGCCCCTCCGGGTACGTCCCGGGGCCGAAGGTGACGAACATCGTCTGCGCTTTGGGATTGAAGGTCACAGTCACGCTCTCGCCCAAGTACTGCTGCCCCTGAAATATGGAGGACGTGTCCTTGAGTAGACGTCGAGCGGCGGCCCTCTCCGCAGATGTGGCGGGCAGCCGGGCGGTGTTCCATTCGTCGACGGTCGGCTGGGCGCTGTCGCTGCGGGTATATGCCGGTGACGGGGCGCCAGCTTGCTGGTTTTCCGACGCGAGTTGCGCCGCGGAGACGGATGGCGTGGGGCTGCCTGGACGGCTGGGGGAGTGCTTTGCCGTAAGAGTAGGGGTACCGGTTATCGCTGTCGGCCTGCTACTTGGTGCAGAAGCCTGTTCCCGTGAGGCATGGGATGACTGGAAGGCTGCGACAGCGCCGCCGAGACCACCGAGAATGGCAGCGGCTGCGCCAACTGCCAGATACAGCCGGGCACGGCTACGGCGTGACGGTCCAGGCCAGGCGGGTTCGTCTTCGGACGGCAGATCCCAGTGCAGGCTCACCAAATCGGATATCAGCGTGGGTGGCTGGTGGCCGGCCGGGGAGATCACGGCGGTTGCCTGGGCCGCGAGCAACGTGGTGCAGGCGTCTTCGAGTTCGGCGGCACTCGGCCGGTCGGACGGCTTCTTGGACAAGGCCTGTTCCGCCAGGCGTCTAAGGTCAGCCGGCATACCCTCCAGGTCCGGCTCGGCTGACATGACTCGGAAGGCGACGGCGTCCGCAGCGCCGCTACCGAAGGGAAGACGGGCGGTCGCGGCGTAGGCGACGAGGGCTCCCCAGGCGAAGACGTCGCCTTCCGGACTGACCGCGCCGGTTCGGTAATGCTCGGGGCTGATCCAGCCCGGTGTACCGGTCATCACTCCGGTGCGCGTGAGGGAAGTGCCGTCCAGGGCGTGGGCGATGCCGAAGTCCAACACCCGCGGGCCGGACGGGGCCAGGATTACGTTCTGCGGTTTCACATCCCGATGGACGATGCCCACCGCATGCACCGCAGTCAGTGCGGCTGCGGTGCCGGCTGCCAGCGCGTACAGATGCGCTCCGACCAGGGGGGCGTTGGCCGCCAGGTGTCGATCGAGGGTGGGGCCAGGAATGAAAGGCGTAGCAAGCCATGGGGTCGCAGCTTCGGTGTCGGCGTCATGGACCGGTACCAGACATGGCCCTATGACCCGCTGCGAGAGCTGTACTTCCCGCCGGAAGCGAGCACGGAACTCATCATCCGCAGCCTGCGCCGGATGGATAACTTTGACGGCCATCCGCTCTCCTGCCGCGCTGAGCGCGGCATACACAGTGCCCATGCCGCCAGCGCCAAGTCGTCCCACGATGCGGTAAGGACCTACACGGCGTGGGTCGCCCTGCTGCACTGGCTGAACACGGCTGGACACGACATTTCCCCCTGGTGATCAACGGCGCACATCGGGCCGCAGCAGCGATCAATCGTATCGTCTGCCACACTCTGAGCTGGTTCGACTGCTACAGAACTTGTGGCGGAGACGCTCCTTCGCCTGGGGCAGGATGGGCAGCGTAAGTAGCCATCAAGGTAGCCATGGAGAGCTGCATCCTGCGTGTTTACGCAGGTGATAGCGCTGCGGTGATTCTCCCCGGCGTACAGCCCGACTCGTCTGCCGCCAAGATTGATGACCAGCGAGAGTGCTGGTCGTTGGCCCAGCTGTACCGTCAGAGGGGTGAGGGAGCCCCACATCATCGTGCGGTCTTAGCGGGCGCCCCGTCCCTCGCGAGAGCAGCGGCCCTCGACCACTCTCGGCGTCGGCATCCACTTCACGTTGTCGATCCGGAGTCGGGTTTCCGTCCGAAATCGATGAGCTTGTTCCCAACTTGACGCAGAGACAACCGCGTCATAGGCGGCGACGGATATTGGCTGAAGGCGGACAAGCCGAGCTGATTGACGCCCTCCCGGGAAAAAATGACCCCTGGTTGCCCAGGGTCAGACTTTTTGGATGGTTTGTCGTCAACTGCGGGGAGACTCCTCGGGTCCGATCAGCGCCTCTTCCCTGTGTGCGTCGTTGCCGATTCACGCGATGAAAATCAATTCTCGGCGAGCCTGCGCCGACCTGCACACCCACGGTGTCGACGATCTGCGTGGCTATCAGGGGGGCTAGAAAAGATCATTTTCCGCCACGCTCTCCATGTCTTGTTTCATGCGAGTCGACCTGAGCAGGCTGCCCGAGCGCGAATTCCGCTGCGCGGAGGTTCCCCAGCGTGAGGACTTTTCCCCGTTTTGGGTTTTTTCTTTGCCAATGATTTACGAGTTTACCTCCATGGTCGGGCGATTTGATCTTGTTTGTTTCACTTCGAGTTCCGATATGTTTCGCTGCGCCCTACAGTCTGTGGGGCTTCTGTGAATGAGGAGCTTGAGTGGGGAAGAGAGTGTGGGTCGGGCGTAGAACCGACCTGCTGAAGTCAGGGCGAGGATGGAGCCGGGGTATAGCCGGCTCGCTCGCTCTGGCTCTGGCCGTGACGGCGTTCGCGGACACGGCACCGGCGTTCGCCACCGGTTCGGCCGGGCACAAGGCCGAGTCGGATTCGTCGCAGCGCGGTAAGCGCTATCCGTCATCGGCCGCGGACCTGGCGTCGGCGCGGGTTCTGGCACGGTTGTCGGGCAAGCGCGTCGAGGCGCTCGGGGAGCGCACGGAGACATCGACGACGTGGGTGAACCCGAACGGCTCGCTGACCACGGAGCTTTCCGCGGGCCCGGTGCGATTCCGTGACGGGAACGACTGGCGTGCCGTCGACCTGGATCTGCAGGCGAGTGATGGCTCCGTGGCACCGAAGGCGCATCCGCGGGGGCTGCGGCTGGCCGGTGGCCGGTCCGGGTTCAAGGCGTCTGCGGACAGCGGACGTTCGGGCCCGTCGACGGATCTCGTCACCCTGGGTGAGGGTGATCGGCAGATCGGTCTGCAGTGGAAGGGCGACCTGCCCAAGCCGCAACTGAAGGGCAACCGGGCCACCTACCGTGGTGCGGTGCGCGGTGGCGACGTCGTCGTGGAGGCGACGCGTACCGGGTTCGAGCAGTTCGTGAACATCAATGCCCGTCCGCAGGACGGTGGTTACTCGTACACGCTGCCGTTGAGGGCGAAGGGTCTCAAGGTCGTCCAACAGAAGGACGGCAGCCTGCTCTTCACGGACAAGAAGGGCAAGAAGCAGGCGGTCATGCCGGCGCCGGTGATGTGGGACGCCCGCGTCGACCCGGTTTCGGGTGAGCACACTCACCGGGCGCCGGTGAAGCTCACCGTGCGGCAGTCCAAGGGCACGATCAGCCTGGTCTTCACGCCGGACGCGAAGTTCCTGGCGGACCCGGCGACCGAGTTCCCGGTGACCGTGGACCCGTCGACGTCCGCGCTGTCGAACGTCTTCGACACCTACGTCCAGCAGGGTGAGACCGTCGACTGGTCCAGCGATGTGGAGCTGGACGCCGGCAACCCGGGGACGAAGAACGCCGACGGCACCGCACGGATCGCGCGGTCGTTCATCACCTGGAACACCGCGCCCATCAGCGACTCGCTGGTTTCGAGCGCCAAGCTGTCGCTGTGGAACTTCCATTCCGGCAACACGGACTGCAAGGCCTACCCCTGGGACGTGTGGGACGCCGGCAAGGCGTCGACCGCTTCGCGGTGGAGTTCGCAGCCCGCGTGGAACCAGAAGATGGCCACGTCCACGGAGACCAAGGGCAACCCCGGCTGCGCCTCGGCGCCGGACGGCTGGGTGAACGCGGATGTCACGGACCTCGTCCAGGGCTGGGCCTCCGCGAAGAACACCACGTCCGGGATGGGGCTTCGCGCCCCGGACGAGACGTCGGCGGCGTCGGTCATGCAGTGGAAGAGGTTCAACTCGGCCAACGCGTCGTCCAACGTGCCGAAGCTGACCGTCACCTACAACTACCGGCCCAAGACGGGTACCGACCAGCAGGCCGGTCCGCCGTTCTTCCAGGACGGGTCGGGGACGTGGTTCGTGAACACGACCACACCGACGCTGAGCGACACGTTCGTGGACATGAACAACGACAAGGTCGACGGCACGTTCGAGGTTGACGACGCCACCACTGGCACGCAGGTCGGCAACTACCTGGTCTCTCCCTACGTGCCCAGCGGTCAGCCGGCCTCCGTGACGGTCCCCTCCGGGCTGCTCACCAACGGTAAGACGTACAAGTTCCGCACCAACTCCTACGACGGCACCCACTACAACCTGGGCTGGTCGGCGTGGGCCACGTTCACCGTGGACACCTCGGCGCCCTCCGCGCCCACGGCGGTGACCTCCACGGACTACCCCTCGGACTCGTGGGTCAAGGGTGTCGGCCAGGCGGGCGTGTTCAAGGTGACGCCGCCGTCCGGTGATCAGAACGGCGTCGAGTGGTCGCTGGACGGCACCACCTGGACCAAGGTCGCCACCAGCGGAACGACGCCGGTCAACATCACCGTCAAGCCGGCCAAGGCGGGCACCAACACCCTCCAGGTCCGGGCGACGGACCGCGCGGACAACAAGTCCGAGCCGGTGTCCTACACCTTCCACGTCGGCCCCGGCGGCGTAACCAGCCCCGACGAGGGCACCCGCACCGCCGCCCGTCTCCCGCTCACCGCGGAGGCCGACGGCGCCAAGTACGACCACGTGACGTTCTCCTGGCGCCGCGGTGACGCGGACACCTGGACGAGTGTCCCGGCCGGCGACGTGACGGTGGGCGGCCAGCCGCTGACGGCCTGGCCCGTCGCGCTGACCTCGGGCAAGAGTCCCAAGATCACCTGGAACGCCACCAGTACCGTCAACCCCGACGGCGCCGTGCAGATCCGCGCCGACTTCACCGGCCCGAACAGCGCGACCGCGTCCTCCGACCCGGTCGACGCGGTCGTGGACCGCACCGCTGACGGCGCCGCCACCGAGGAGGTGGGTCCGGGTTCGCTGAACCTGCTGAACGGCGACTACACCCTTTCCGACAACGACGCCTCGTTCTTCGGCCTCTCGGTCGACCGCACCGCGTCGTCGCGCTCCCCGCAGGCGGGCGGCGGTGACGGGCAGCAGGCGCCGATCTTCGGCAAGGAATGGCTCTACGGCGCCTCCAGCGAGCAGACCTCCACGCCGTGGTCGGGCATGTCGAAGACCTCGCCGACGTCGGTGAGCGTGTACGCGGCCGGTGACGACAGCCACCTGGACTTCACCCAGAACGCCGCGAAGACCGGTTGGATCCCCGAGGTGGGCTCCGAGGACTACGACCTCACCGGCAGCTTCGGCGGGACCTTCACTCTGAAGACCTCCGCCGGCGAGGCCACCACCTTCACTCCCGTCAGCGGCAGCTCGACGCTCTACAGCGCCGCCTCCTCCTACCTGGACGGCCTGTCCAACACCACGACGACCACGGTCGTCGAGCCGGTGACGCTGGGCGAGTACAAGACCTCGCGCCCCAAGATGATCATCGCGCCGACGTCGGCGGTCTCCGCGTCGACCTGTGTGACGACTCCGTCCACCAAGGGATGTCGCGTACTGGAGTTCGTCTACGCAACGGCCACCACCGCGACCTCGTCGGCGCTGGGCGACGTGAAGGACCAGGTCTCGTCGATCAAGTTGTGGTCGACCCCGCCGGGCGCCTCCGCCGGCACCGCGCAGACCGTCGCGCAGTACGCGTACGACAGCAACGGACGGCTGCGCGAGCAGTGGGACCCGCGAATCAGCCCCGCGCTGAAGACCGCCTACACCTACGACGGCTCCGGCCGCGTCAGCACGCTGACCCCGCCCGGTCAGCTGCCGTGGACGTTCACCTACGGGCAGGCCGGATCCAACCCGGCGGCTGGTGACGGCATGCTGCTGAAGGCCTCGCGCCCCACGCTCACGCCGGGCACCGCGAGCCAGACCAACGGCACCGCCGTCACCAGCGTCGTCTACGGCGTCCCGCTGAGCGGCGCGACCGCCCCGGAGGATCTCGGCTCCTCCGCGACGGACTCATGGGGTCAGACCGACAAGCCCAGCGACGCCACCGCGGTGTTCCCGGCCGACCAGGTGCCCGCGGGCAACGACGGCAGCACCCTGACCGCGACCGGCTACACCCGGGCGGACATCCACTACCTGGATTCCTCCGGCCGTGAGGTCGACAAGGTCATCCCGGGCCACCACATCACCGTCACCGAGTACGACCAGTTCGGCGACACCGTCCGCAGCCTGAGCGCGAGCAACCGCGAACTGGCCCTGGGCACCACCGCCGACCAGCGGACCCGGCTGACCACGCTCGGCATCGTCAACCTGTCCTCCGCCGAACGCGCCCAGCTCCTGTCGACCAGCACCCTCTACAACGGCACCGGCACCCGCGAACTCGAAGAAGACGGGCCGCTGCACCAGATCGTCCTTGCCTCCAAGCTGATGAACGGCACAGCCGCGGTCGCACAGGCCGGCAGCACGGTCATCGCCCGTGCCCAGACCCTCAAGGAGTACGACAGCGGCAGGCCCACCGACGGCACCGCAGCAGTGCAGGACCAGGTCACGAAGCAGACCGTGGGCGCCCAGCTGAGGGCCTGGCCCACGCTGACCGCCGACCCCAAGGTCACGGCCATCGGCTACGACTGGGCCAAGGGCGTGGCCACCAGCACCACCGCCGACCCGGACGGGTTGGCGCTGACCACGACCACCACGTACGACAGCCAGGGTCGCGTCACCAAGACCCAGCTCCCCGCCGCCACCGGCACCGACGCGGGAACCACCCTGACCAGCTACTACACCGGCGACGGCACCGGCACCTGCGGCGGCAGGCCCGAATGGGCCGGCGCGGTCTGTCAGACCGGCCCCGCCGCGGCCATCACCGGCGGCGGCTCCAACCCGACGCAGCTTCCCGTCAAGACCCTTGAATACGGCACGTACGGGCAGACCACCAAGATCACCGAAACCGCCAACAGCGTCACCCGCACCACCACGAACGATTACGACGCTGCCGGCCGACCCACCACGGTCACCGTCTCCGGCGGGGTCGGGGCAGCCGTCCCGGCCACGACCACGTCGTACGACCCCGCCACCGGCGATGAGATCAAGCAGACCTCCACGGCCGGGGGCACCATCACCAAGACGTTCGACCAGCTAGGCCGTCAGATGTCCTACACGGACGCCGACGGCGGTACCACCAGTACCCGGTACGACGCGCTCGACAGGCCCACCGTCGTCAGCGACAACGTGCCGTCGACCACCACGTACACCTACGACACCGCCATCGACCCGCGGGGACTGGCCACTTCGGTGACCGACTCCGTCGCCGGCACCTTCTCCGCCCGCTACGACGCCGACGGCACCGTGGCGAGCCAGGGCCTGCCCGGTGGCTACACCATGCAGCAGGACCTGGACCCGGCCGGACGTCCTGTCGCACGCACCTACACCCGCAACAGCGACGGCACCGTGCTGGTGTCCGACAGCGTCACCGCCACGGTGCAGGGCCAAGTGGCCACCCACACCGGCACGCCCGGCGTGACGGCCTCCCAGGCCTACGCCTACGACAAGGCCGGCCGCCTCACCCAGGTGCAGGACACGGGCGCCGACGCGATCTGCGCCACCCGCTCCTACACCTTCGACAAGAACAGCAACCGCAAAACGCTCGCGACCGCCGTCGCGACCCCGGGCACCGACTGCACCACGACCGGCGGTACGAACACCTCCTACACCTACGACAGCGCCAACCGGCTGGTGAACACCGGCTACACCTACGACGCCTTCGGCCGCACCACCGCACTGCCGGGCAGCACGCTGGCCTACTTCGCCAACGACCTCGTCCAGCAGCAGACCGCCGGCACTCAGCGCCAGACCTGGACCCTGGACTCCGCCCTGCGGTTCCGTTCCTGGACCACCGAGTCCAACGCCTCCGGCACCTGGACCCGGACCGGATCCAAGCTCAACCACTACGACTCCGACGGGGACGACCCACGCTGGATCGTGGAGGACACCGCCGGCGGGGCCCTCACTCGCAACGTCGACGGACCCGATGGCGATCTTGCCGCCACCACCAGCAAGACGGGCGACACGGTCCTCCTGCTGTCGAACCTGCACAGCGACGTCACCCTCGCGCTGCCGGTCGACACCACTGCGGCGCCGACCGTCCTCGACGCCGACGAGTACGGCAATCCGCGAGCGGGCCAGGCGGCCACCCGTTACGACTGGCTGGGCAGCAAGCAGCGTTCGTCCGAGACCGTCACCGGCCTCACGCTGATGGGCGTCCGCCTGTACGACCCCAGCACCGGTCGGTTCCTCCAGGTCGACCCGGTCGCCGGCGGCAGTTGCAACAGCTACGACTACGTCTGCGGCGACCCGGTCAACATGGTCGACCTCGACGGACGAATGGCCGCGATCGCCCTCGTCGGTCTCGCGGTGGGAGGAGTGAGCGCCAGCACGGTGCTCACCATCATCGGCGTCGCCGCCGTCGTGGCGATCATTGCCCTGATCTGGTGGTACGGGAAGAGCTGGGCGATCCACAAGGTCCAGATCCTGTGGAAGGAAGCCAGGAAATCCGGCAAGGAACGGGCAAGCGATGCACCGAGTTTCGTGAGGGGCAAGCATAAAATCGCCGGTAAGTCGGCAGAGTGGTCTGCGATAAAGTACTTTGAGGAGGAATACGGTCGACCTCCCACGAAGCGGGAGAAGGGACCCGGAGGTCCAATCAACAAGGCGAAGAAATACCTTGACCGGAAGTAAGTAGACCGACCGATGGCGTTCGGGGGTGAATTTTCTTCGCACCCCCGGACGCCATATTCATCAAGGAAAGCATCCGATGACACACGAAGAGAATTCTGACAGTGAACTCTATGTACTGTGGCATGCGCGTCATCTCGCTGTAGAAGAGGAGGGACGGATCATTCATCGAGATCCGGATGGCAGTCTCCACTTGGATGAAGAGGAATGGAGGATCATCGGAATCTATGCACGCCCGGCGGATGCAGAAAAACAGAGAGAAGTGGCCAAGGGTTTGCCAGGTTTCCGCGACGAGCCCGACTGCTTCGAAATCTCCCCTGTGGTCGTCGACGAAGACCTTTGGAGGGAAGGGTTCTTCACCGAATTCCCGGCGGGGCGGCAGCATGACTGAACGGGTCCATTTTCATACTCGACCTTAAACTCCGACATGAGAGGTCCGCAATGAACCAGACTCTCTACCTTCTGGCGCACAGGCATCACTTCGCCGACGAACCAGGTGCCACTGCCGGCGTCGACTTCATGGAAGACGGTGAACCCCTCTTCTGGGACGACAGCGAGGACAGCTTCACGTTCCTCGGCCTGTACTCGAGTCGCAGGGGGGCCGAAGAGCGCATCGAGCGGGCGCGTACCCTGCCCGGATTCCGGGACCACCCCGACGGCTTCCACGTGCACGAGTACGTGGTGGGCGAAGCTCACTGGACCCATGGATTCAGCCCCGACAAGGCATCCGAAGAATGAGCCTTGTCCAACCTGTCGGCGGGGTCGAGTAGTTGATCGGGCGGAGGGATGAAGAGGTCCCGTCCGCCGAGATGGTGTATCGACGGCCACTTCGGCTCCACAGGCGTCGCCGCCTCGCGCGAGGGGCGGCAGTTTGTGGGGGTCGAGCTGTCCGCGCATTACCCCGATGTCGCTGAGGCGAGGCTCCGAGCGGAGCAGACCAAGGACGACTTCGTCCTGGCAGGACCGGAGGAATATGAGAGCGACCGGACTGGGGTCGACGGATCGCAGACGGACAAGGGCGGCTGGTGCATCGAGAAACCGAGGCACCAGCCGCACTTCCTCTTGCGTCAGGCCGCCTCGAACGCCCGCCGGATCAGCGGTCCAGCCTTCTCCGGGTCGGCTGCCGAGGCGATACGCACCTCCAGGTCAACGGTGCCGAGATGGCCGATACCGCGCATGTCGCGAGGGAAACAGGTGAGGGCGTCGTCCAGCTCGGCGTACAGGTCCTGCAGGCAGCCAGGAGCCGCACTCGCGTGGGCAGTTGCCTGAGCGGATGTGTTCCCGCCTTAGCTGCGACCAGCCGTGACCTCCCGCTCGCTCGCACGGGCCGAGCCCTGAATCGGCCAGCTGGACTTCGGGAGCAACCCCCGCCCCGACCAGGCGCGACGCACGGTTATCCACTGGAATACCGCATCCAGGTTTCGATTGCTCCTCCTGAAGTGATCACGGAGGGGGACGCTGATGACCGACCTGAAGCTGTTCCGGCTGGGAGAGCCGCTGATGAACTACGACGCGCCGCCCACACCCACCGGGCCCGGCTGGGGCCAGTCGCTGTACTCCGGCGCGGCGGGAGTCGCCCTGCTGCACGCCGTCAGAGCCCACACCGGCGAAGACGACAGGGACGCGCTCCGGCCATGGGCCGCCGCCATGCTCAAGGGCCCTATCCAGGCCGCCGCCGAAGCATGCGGTCTGTACGAGGAGCCCCGGCCGTCGCGTACGTCCTCAGCTTCACGCACACGAACACCGCTACGCGCGCCCTGGCGAGCCTGGACACACACCTCGCCGACGTCACACGCCAACGACTCCAGCGGGCACACGCCCGCATCGATCACGGCGGATTGCCCACCCTGGGCGAGTACGACCTCATCAGCGGACTGACTGGGCTGGGCGTGTACCACCTGCACCGCGGCCACAAGACGGAACTTCAGGACGTCCTCGTCTACTTGGCGCGGTTGACGGAACCGATCATCATCGAAGCGCAACATCTGCCCGGCTGGTGGACGGAAGACAGCCCCGATCTGCGACCGACGCCGCGATGGTCCCGGCGGACACGGCAACTTCGGCCTCGCCCACGGCATCACCGGACCGCTGGCGCTGGCTACGGCCCTGCGACACGGCCACACGGCGCCCGGACAGACGCAAGCCATCACCCGAATCTGCGACTGGCTCGACCGGTGGCGCAGCGGCACCGACTCGCGCACCTGGTGGCCGGACCTGATCACCCGAGCCGAACACCGACGCGGCGAACTCCAGCGCCCAGGACCGAGACGCCCGTCCTGGTGCTACGGCACCCCCGGCATCGCCCGCGCTCAGCAACTCGCCGGCCTCGCCCTCGGCGACAGTGCCCGGCAACGGCAAGTCGAGCAGGCCCTGGTCGGATGTCTGGCCGACGACCAGTAGCTCGCCCAGCTCACCGATGCCTCCCTCTGCCACGATTGGGCAGGGCTCGTGCAGACCGTCTCCCGTGCCGCCGCTGCCGCCTCAACGACGAACTCGCGTCGCATCTACGCTGCCTGAACGTAGTCCGTGGTGGTCCAGGTGCTTGTTGAGCCGGACGGCGCCGGCCTGATGGACGGCACGGCAGGCATCCACCTGGTCCGTCTCACCGACCCCGTCAACACAGCGATCACCGCCCCCTGAGACCGCTGCCTGCTCCTGACAGGGTGACGCCGTGAACCGCACCGCACACCAGAACACATGAGAACGATCTACCCCTGCCGTACGCACAGCCGGACACCTTCCGAAAGGACGCGATGAACACCACCACTGGCGCCTAGCGCTTCGACCCGGTCCGCTGCTTCCGGACCATGGCGATAAACCCGGTCCCTGCGCAGTTCACCGCGCAGGGCTGTGGTCGGAGCCATGGTCGGGCTCGTGGTTGGGGATTGCGCAGCCTTCGTCGGCTCTTGGTTGGGGGGTGCGCGACCGTGGTCGCCTTCATGGTCGGGGCCTTGCGCAGCCGTGGTCGGCCCGTGGTCGGACTTTGCGCAGGCACCCCACCAGCACGCTGCGCAGTGGCTGCGCAGCCCGTCTAGGCGGGTCGGCGTTGACTCTAGGCGACCATCCTGTCGGGGTCCTGGACAGGATGCCACACGGGCTCGGCAGGACCCTTGCTGCGCAGGTCCGTCAGTGCCGCTGTCAGGACCGGCACCTCGCGCAGGAAATGGGCCAGCGTCGGAGTCCTGGCAGCCAAGTTCAGGGCACTGATGCGGGTAGCTACGCCGACGGGACCGGTGCCGTCCAGCACGAACAGCAGGCGTGGGAAGAGCGGATAGCCCTGTCGCCATTCTTCCTGCACCGGTTGCTGCCCGATGCTGGGCTGGCGGCGGCGCCCCACAGGCACCGGTACGTAAGCGTGCAGGCGGGCGTACGCGGTGAGTTTCGCCGCCAGCCGTTCCGGGCCCATGGTGGCCCGGTCCACCTCGACGAACGCCCGCATCATCGACCCCTCCGGGCCCTCACGGCCACTCCGGTAGTACATGAGGGCGTCAGGGATCACGGCCTCGCCGCCCCCAAGAGAGTGGTAGACCTCGGGTATCCAGTCCAGCGGCCGGCACAGCTCACCGCGGCGGCGGGCGTCATCGAGGAAGACGAGCGCGGTCTCGGTCACCGTCAGCGTGTGTCCCACCCGCAGCCGTCCGGCGGTCGGATCGGCGATCGCCTTCGGTGGCCGCCGCCCGCGGAACTCCGGCCACTCAGACCGCACACCATAGGAGGTGGGCAACCACGCGCGCAGCCGTCCCGCCTGGGGCAGGGTGATGCGCTCGACCAGCCCTTCATTGCGCAATTTGGCCAGCCGCCGTCGGCTCTGCTCGATGCGCACCCCGGGGGCGATCACCCGGTGCATCTGCTCGGTGGTGGCCATCCGGTACTGCACCAGCACGGCCAGCGCCAGCCGGTCGCCACCGCCCGGATCCACGTCGATCATCTCGTCGGCCCGCCTCCCCTGTACGGGCGCCCCGTCCTGTGCGGCGCCGCACGCATCAGTCACGGCAGCAGCCGACACCGACCACACCTGCGTCCAGGCAGGCCCGACCGCGATCACGAAGCGACAACACCGCCCGGATCAGGTGCGACATCCGAGTCGACATCTCTGCCGGCAACTGATGTGCCAACTGATGCGCGCCTTCCCAAGCCGCGGATGACATCCCCGCAGGTCACCACGCCCTCGTCGGCTTGGTCGCCAGCCGGACATCCCCCTCTGCACACCCCCGCGCTCGCCCCGGAACAGAAGGAAAACAGGGGACGGCGGGCGAACGGGACGGGAGCGTGCCGCCGGGGGATCGGGGCCGCCGTTGTCCCTGTTGCGCGTCGGCGGGCGCCGCCGCGCTCGTGCACCGCAACAAGCGGCGCACACCAGCAACAGCAGCAGGGCCTGGGCGACGGAGTCGTGCACCTCAGCCAGCACGGCATCGAGCTTCGCCGCCGCCTGCCCGGAAATCCCTGATACCCGGAAGCTCCTGCTCCTTCGCCAGTTGGCCACGAGCGGGCGGCGCAGCGTGCAGGACAGAGGATCTCGAGAGCCCCTTACCGAAACGAACCCCTCGCCGCCCGGCCGGCGAACGATGGCACGACCTCGGGCCGCACGGGCTGGCCAGCATCTACGACGAAGCTGCGGCTGCCGTTGTCGCCCACCTCATCCGTGGGGCGCCCTTGGCGACAGGCCCGCCGTTTGACAGCCGCAGATAGAACTCCGGGTACTGCACGCCCTCGTCGGGCCGTGGTCACCACTTCCCCCACCACGCGCAGAACGTCAACCGAGAGCGATAGGGCCCTCCTCCGACCACGGCGAGTGCCGACGTGGGTCGTTAGTGTTGCCCCATGAGCGCGTTTGACACGGCCGAGCTCGAGGCCATGATCGAAGAGGCGACCGTCGACGCCTACAACGATGACGAGCAGCTGACCGGTCTGTTCACCATGCTTGAGGAGCACCTCGACCTGCCCTTCGCCACCGTGGTCCTCGGCGTCGAGGTGACCGTGGGCGGCATCGACCTGGCGCCGGACGGGAGAATCGTTGCTCTGTGCTCTCATGGCGGCATGCGGCAGTCGATCGGAATCCTCGATCTGCCTTTGCCCAGCCCGGCGCCCGAGGGGGCGCAGTGGATCGAGGCGTACCGTCACTGGGCCGGTTGAGGCCGGGCACTCGCAGGCACGCGAAACCGGATGTGTGAAGGGCTGAACATGGCTGACGCCGAACAGGGCACGCACAAGGACGTCGGCGAACGATCGCTGACCAACCTCATCGAGCGCAGTGCCGAGTTGAAAGGGCAGCTGGTCGCCTTCGGGCAGAGCTCCCGCTTCGACCGGTGGTTGACGCCGCTCCTGCTGGACGCCGCAGGGCCCGAGCGGCAGCTGGACGAGCTCGAGGCGATCCGGATCGTCGACCACTTCATCCTGCGGTACAGGCTGCCGGACGGTTCGACGGTGGTGGACCGGTTCGTCGCCGGACGGGAGGACTTGTCCGCGGTCGACCGGGACATGCTGCTCGGCTGGCGTGACCCGGTCGAGGGCATCTTCGAGATCCAGTGCAAGGAAAAGGATGCCGTCGTTCTGCTGAACCTGGTCGACGACCTGGAATACCGCACGTACTCGAACGTCGGACGGGCGGCATTCCGCGGAGTGTCCAAGGGGGACTTCCTCCACACCTGCCTGGTACCCGTCCACGCGGCTGAGGGGGCGTGGCTTGTGTCCGGGGCGATGTCGAGCTACGCCAGGGCCAGTGCGACCGAGATCGCCCAGGCCGCTCTCCAACTGGCCACCAGCCGACCCGAACTGGTCTTCCGCAATCCCCGGAAGGTCGAGCAGGGGTGGCAGGTGATGTGGGAGGACCGGGCCGCGTTCGTCGAGTTCTGCGGTGGCGACGAACTGGCGCTTCCGCCTGCCGAAGCTGAGAACCTCCTCAACGCCTACTACCGCCACCGCCAAGAGACCGCTGTAGCCGGACGGCCAGACCGAGCTCAGGGCAGACGGCTGCCCGGCCTTGACCTGCCCTTCTTCGAGTTGCCGCCGGAACTGGCGGGCGCGGACACCATCGGTGTCATCTACGACCAGGTCGACGGGCTCAACTTCTACGCGGACTACGGCAAGCTGCGAGACCTCTTCGCAGACCCGGCGCTCGCGGGCCGCAGGCAGCACCAGGACCTGCTGCGCACGTACCTGCGGGAGGAGTCGATCGGGCCGCTGCCGATCCGCCGACTGGCTGCCGCTCACCCGGAGACAGTCGACACCGTGTTCCGAAAGCTGCTGCGGAAGTCCGGATTCACCTGGAGCGAGCACGGCGAGGCGCTGCTGCGGCGACGCAAGCCCTGGTACTACGCGACCGAGCCGCGCCCTGGTGTATCGGTCATCGGCGACCGCCTCAGTGCGCTTGCCGCCGGCCGTCGACAGTGAGTGCTGCGTGACGCTGTGGGTGCGGAGGGCGAGGAGGGCGGAGACGCTGCCGGTCTCCGCTGGGGCCGGGCGTACAGCGGCGTGGATATGAGGTTCCGCGACGGCCGGTGGGTACAGAGAGTCCCATCTGACCTCTGTCAACACACCCTGCATCTCGGGGGGAACCGCAACGGGTTCACCATGGATGTTCATGGAACGGCGGCTTACATGGCCGGGACCAAAGAGCCCGGCCATGTCAACGTCTTCAGTCGCGGGGTACGTGGGAGCTCGCTCTCTCAGCTGAGCTGGCCCAGGTTCGCATTCCCCCCAGGCGCCGCCGCGTCCGCCGGAGGCAGCGCTGTGGCGTACAGACGCACATCACTCAGCCGTCCGTTCGCGTACTCGCCATACGTCCCCTGAAAGAGGCGCCGGCCGAACTGCACGGGTCCCGCCGCGTTCCAGGTCGTCCCCGCGTACGGCTTGGTCGCGGACAGGTGGCCGTTCACGTACAGGAGCAGTTGGTCGGCGTCGGCGTCGTAAACGCCCACCAGGTGGGTCCACTTGCCCGCCACCGCCTTGGCTCCGTAGGCCGCGGTGAACGACGTACTGCTGGTGTCGTCGTTGTGGCGGCCGAAGGCCCATACCTGGGCGCCGGAGGAGTAGTAGAGCTGGAAGCCGTTGGCGGCGCCGACGGACGGGTCGTCGGACTGGGAGAGGAAGGTCGAGTTGGTGCCCGACAAGGCGTTGAGCTTGACCCAGGCCGAGACGGTGAAGCTGCCGCTCGTGTCGACGCCGGGGGCGGTCGTGGCGGCGTAGGCGGTGGTGCCGTTCAGGTTCAGGGCTGCGCCGCGGTCGGGATCGGTGGTCCAGGCGGCACCGCCGGTCAGGGTGGCGGGCGTGTTGCCGGTGGTGTCGGCGGCGCTGGTGCCCGTCTTGTCGTCGAGGTTCCAGCGGTGGGTCGCCGTGTCCGTCACCGTGCCCAGTGACACCGGGGCGGAGAACGCTGCGGTCGTGCCGGATGGAGTGGTGCCCGGGTATTCGGTCAGCTGGCCTGCCGTGTCGGTGGCGTAGAGGTCGGGCTTGCCGTCCGGTCCGCCCGTGGCGCTGTTGACGTCGCCGGGTGAGGCGACGGTCGGGTAGTCGCGCATAGGCAGGACCGGGGACAGGGCCGTGGCCGGGTAGGTGTTCCAGCCCGCCGTGGCGGTGCTCGTCCAGTTCTGGGCGGCGGAGTTGTTGCAGGTGTAGAGGCGGACCTGGGTGCCGTTCGTAGTGGCGGCGCCGGGGTTGTCCACGCACTTTCCGGACTGTGGGTTGACCAGGCTGCCGGAGGCGCCCGTTGTCCATTTCTGGGAGCCGCCGCCGTTGCACTTGTAGAGCTGGAGCAGCGTGCCGTTGTCCGTGCCGCCGTCGGTCGCGTCGAGGCACTTGCCGAGGACGCGCAGGGAGCCGTCGTCGTGCAGGACCCACTTCTGGGCCGCGCTGCCGTTGCACGTGTAGATCTGGATCTTGGTGTGGTCGGCGGTGTGGGAGCCCGCATCGTCCAGGCAGAGCGTGCCGCCGGAGGACGTCTTCACGGCGGAGGTGAACGCGGTGTGGACCGGGGCGTGCAGCAGTTTGGGCAGGGTGGTGGTGGCGTCGATGGTGATGGGGAACGTGTAGAGGGTGCCGGATGCGTCGTCGCGGGCCCACAGGGTGGGGGTGCCGCCGGTGACCTTGCCGTTGCCGTTGTCGTCCACGGTGAAGGTACCGCCGACGCGTCCGGGCGCGATCAGGGTCAGGCCGGACCAGTCGCCGTCGCCCAACAGCCTCGGGTTGCCGAGGTGGTTGGCGCCGTACGTCTGGTAGAGCCAGAGCTTGTTGTGCTCCACCGTGATGACGGCGGGGTGGTCGGGGTTGCCGTACACGTCGCCGTCGGCGACCAGTTGGGAGATGCCCCAAGGGGCCTTGGGGTCGTAACCCGCCTGTGCGCAGCGGTCTGCGGGGACGACGTCCGTGGATTCGCATTCGTCCTTGGTGACGACGTCGTAGCGGCGGCCGACGAAGCCGGGGAAGGTGGAGTAGGGGCTGCGCGGGATGGCGCTGTCGTCCTTGGGGTCGAGGTCGTTCTTGACGACGTACAGCTGTTGCGTCTTGCGGTTGTATGCCAGCAGGTCGTCGTGGGTGTCGCCGTGCAGGTTGCCGCGGTGGGCGATCAGGTAGTCGTTCCAGGTGCCGGTGGGTGCGCCGGCGGCGGTCGAGACGATGACCGGGCCGCTGATCGCGGGCGGGTTGGCGTCGATAGGGCCGTTCTGCGCGGGTGCGGGGGCCTGGGCGGGGTCGTGGTCGCCGGGGACGAGTTCGAGGTCGCCGGTGCTGGTGGTGGCGAGCAGGTCGGGGCTGCCGTCGCCGGTGATGTCGCCGGGGGCGATCTTCGTCTTCGGGTCCCAGGGCGCGGTGAAGGTGTAACTCGCCGGGTTCTGCGAGATGTTGCCCGCCGCGTCCACCGCGGCGACGTAGAGGGTGTGTACGCCCCAGTCGGTGACCTTGACCGACACGGTCCCGGAGGCCGTGGCGCCGTTGGTGGACGTCACCTTCGCCGGCTCGCCGGTGGTGGCGGTGGGCTGGCTGTCGAGCTGCCAGAGGAAGTGGTCCACGCCGCTGGACTTGCAGCCCGCGGGATCGCAGGTGTCGGCCGGAGCGTTGTCCGCCGCTGTGACAGCGAAGTCGGCGACGGTCTTGTCGCCGGCGTAGGTGTCGCCCGCTCCGCTGCCGACGGGCGGGAAGTGCGGGTTGTCGGCGATCGTCGGCGTCTGCGGCGGGGTGAAGTCCGTGTCGAACCAGCAGTGGTCGCTGATCGCCGACTTCATCTTGAGGGAGGAGTTGTCCTGGGCGTAGACGTCCCAGCCGTACTCGTGACCGTCTTTGAGAGTGAAGCCGATCGGTGCGTCCGCGTCCTGGCCGGAGGCGACCATGCCGCTGTCCGGAGTGCCCTTGTCCACCGCGTTGCCGTCGGCGTCGAGGTCCGTGCGGTCCCAGACGTGGTAGTGCGCCTCGGCGTGCTCGCCCGAGATGTGCGTGACGACGGTGGAGTGCAGGGTGACGTTGCTGCCCGCGTCGCTGTACGTGGTCGCGCCGATCCAGCCGATCGCCCCGCTGCCGGTGACGCAGTTGCCGTCCGCGCCCCAGGGCTTGGGCGTGACGTGCAGCTTGGTGGGTGTGTCCGGTGGGATGTCGAAGTTCGTCGACAGGGCGAGGACTTGCGACATGCGCAGATAGTCGTCGTTGGAGCTGGTCTTGGACTCGTTGCCGAACAGGCCGATCGTCCAGGTGCTCTTGTTGCCGTTGGCGATCCTCTGGACCTGGTCGTCGACGCGGAAGTGGGCGGTGCTGTTGCTGCAGTTGTTGTTCGCTCCGCTGGGCACGGTGGTCTTCACGGCCGGGTAACCCTTGTCCTCAAGGGTGTCGGGCTGGTGGTTCCAGTCGGTGTTCTCGTTGATGGGGTTGGTGGTGTGCAGGGTGATCGGCTGGTCGTGGGAGCAGTCGAGACTGGCGGCGTAGGTGGTGCTCACGTCCACCTGCGCCTTGATGACGGTCATGGACGGGTCGAGGCCGGAGGTGTTGATCGTGTAGTACGACCGTTCCAGACCGACCCCGCAGGCCCCGCCCCAGCGTTGGTAGCCGACTCCCTCGCCGTTGGCCTGCGGCTTGTTGTACTGCGGGGCGTCGGAGCAGGCGGAGCTGGAGTACACCTCGTCGAAGGCGCTGGACTTAGTGGCTGTTGTCTTTCCGGTCTTGAGGACGGCGATTTCGCTGGTCGGGCATAGGGTCGGTGATTCCGCGGGAGTGGTGACCTGTCGTTTCGTCG
>NZ_JBEXXQ010000074.1:0-45458 GCF_040630525.1 Streptomyces sp. NPDC005799 | reverse complement strand
GACCTGGACCCTAGACAAGTCCCATCGTTGCAGGTCAGGAGCACTCTCCGCGTTTCTGATCACCCACCGGACGCCCTGCACATGAAAGCGCGAGGCTAGGACCCGCTCTCGGCCCACTCCGGCGTTCAGGCCCCGTCGGCCAGCAGCCGGTCCGCGATTCTCTCGATCCGCTCCCGCAGCCCCGCCTGGCTCTTGCCGCCATCCAGCCGCTCCCCGCCGATGACGTACGTCGGCGTGCCGGTCACGCCGATCGCCTTGCCCTCGGCCTGGTCGGCGTCGACGATCAGGATGTGCCGCCCGTCGATCAGCGCGGTGTCGAGCTCCTCGGCGTCAAGGCCGAGTTCACCGGCGACCTCGACCAGGAAGGGTTCCCCCCTACGGTCCAGCTCCTCCACCCGGCCCAGCACCGCCTCGACGTACTCCCAGCCCCGGCCCTGCTCCAGCGCTTCCTCGGCGGCCTGCGCGGCGGCGAAGGCGTGCTTGTGCTTCTCCAGCGGGAAGTGCCGCAGCCGCAGCTCCAGCCGGTCGCCGTAACGGGCGCGCAGGGCGCGCAGATCGTCCAGGGCCCTGCGGCAGTCGGGGCACTGGAGCTCGCACCAGACCTCGAGGACGGGCGTGGGCACGGGGGAGGAGTCGCTCATGCGGTCAGTCTCCCAGGTCGGGGCGAGGCCGACCCAATCGAGCCGGACGGTGCCGGTCCACCGCGCCGACCCCGATCCACACCCGGGGGTGGGCATCCGACCGGCACCTGGGGAGGAGGGGACCCGGAGATGTCCCTGATGTCCGCCCGAGGCATGGCCCGGCGGGGTCCGGGCGGTGCAGGATGGAAGGGACGAAGTGCCCCTGCCCTACCGAGCCCTGCCTGGAGGACCGGATGATCGCCGAGACAATCTGCTCCGCCGTGTCCGCGGCCGGCCTCGGCATCGCGGCGGTCACCGCGTACCGCAAGCGCTTCCTCTCGGCCGCCCGGATCGCGGCCTACTCCCTCGTGCCCATCGGCCTGGTGATGACCGGGGTCGTGCAGTGGCTCGCGGACACCGCATTCAGCGTCACGGCCTGGGCGGGCTTCGGCGTGCTCGGCGTCGCCTGGCTGCTGTTCTCCACGACCCGGGCCGTGGAGCGGCGCCGGGGCGGCACCCGCAAGGAGCGCAAGGAGGCCAAGGCCGCCGCGCGGCGCGACGCCGTCGCCCCGACGGCCTCCGCGCCCTCCCTGGGGCCGGGGACCCAGGCGGCCACCCGCCCCGCGACCGCACCCCGCTCCGGATCCACGGACGACTTCAGCGACATCGAGGCCATCCTGAAGAAGCACGGCATATGACCCTCGCATGACGACTGAAACGACACAGTGGATCAACGCCGTGCACGGAACTGGTCGCTTCCGAAACCGGACATCACGGGATCTGGCGAACTCCTGGTCATTCCGGGCGTGTTGATCGCGCGGAAGCCGCAGTGTGCGCCATCATCGCCCGCGAGATGCTGGACACGACACAAGGCGAAACCGCGCCGCCGAAGGACGAGCCGCGCGGGTGCCTCTTCGCCCTTTCCCAGCCACCGCTGATGATCTTCCTTGCGGTGATCGGGTGTCTGCTGCTCATGGCTGCGCTGCACGATCTGCTGCTGCTCTGAGCCGTACCCGTGATCCCCGGCGCCACCCGCCGGGGATCACGACGACAGCACCGTGGTCGACAGCACCTTGACGGACCTTCCGGGGCCGGGAGGGACCGCGCGCCGGGAAATTGCCGCACCGTCCGGGCGTCTCGATCGTGCCCGTCAGCCCGCCGCCTCCTTGCGGCGCGCCCGGTAGGCGGCGACATGCAGGCGGTTCCCGCAGGTGCGGCTGTCGCAGTAGCGCCGCGACCGGTTGCGGGAGAGGTCCACGAAGGCGCGCCGGCAGTCGGGGGCCTCGCAGCGCCGCAGCCGCTCCTGCTCGCCGGCCACCACGAAGAAGGCCAGCGCCATCCCGCAGTCCGCCGCGAGGTGATCGGCCACGGAGGCGCCCGGCGCGAAGTAGTGCACGTGCCAGTCGTAGCCGTCGTGGTCGGTGAGGCGGGGCGTGGTGCCCGCGGCCGCGACCAGTTCGTTGATCAGCCCCGCGGCGACCCGGGCGTCGGGGGCCGCGAACACCGACGCGAACCGCCCGCGGATCTTCTTCACCGCCGAGAGATCGAACTCCGACAGCATGCCGACATCGCTGACCTCGTGGTTCTGCACGAAGTCCTCGAGCGCCGCCACGTCGGGCAGCCCGTCCGGCGTGGTGTCGTCCTCCGGCGCGGTGTTCACCAGATCGACCACGGTGTCGAGGGCGCACCGGGTGTCGTGGGTGATCAGCACGTTTCGCTCCCTGGCCTGGGGGTCGGGCACACGCCCGCCGATGCTGGCCGATGGTAATGGTTTCCGGGAGACGGAGAGCGGCCCCGGCGCCCCGCGGTCCGGCTTCCGTGACCGCCCCGGGCGCGCACGTCGGCGCCGCCCCACCGTGGGACGGCGCCGACGCGTGCCGTATGCGGTTGTCCTGGCCCGAGCCGTCTCCCCGAGTCGACGGCGCCGGGCGGCTTGGTGCGGCCTCGGCCTAGCTCTCCGCCAGGATGTGGGAGAGCTCCTGGTCGAGGTCGAAATGCCGGTGTTCCGTGCCGGGCGGCACGGCGGCGTCCGTCCGCTTCAGGAAGGACTCCAGAGCCCGCGCCGGGGCTTCCAGCAGCGCCTCGCCCTCCGGTGAGCTCAGGGCGATGCAGACGACCCCCTGACCGTGACTGCGCGACGGCCAGACTCGGACGTCGCCGGTGCCGGTGGGCCGGTGCAGACCCTCCGCGAGGAGGTCGCGGGCGAACACCCACTCGACGGTCTCCTCGGCTCCGGTGTGGAAGGTGGCGTGCACGGCGTAGGGGTCGGCCGTGTCGTACCGCAGGCCTGCGGGGACAGGCAGGGAGGACTCGCTCGACACAACGAGGCGCAGGTGCAGCTCGCAGCTGACCGTGGTGTTCATAAGCGCCAGGGCCTTTCGCTCAGTGTGCGCTCGGGGATTCGCACGTCGGCGAAATCGACATGCCACCTACGGTGCCGTTGTAAACCCCTCTGAGTGTTTTGCGTGCCTTTACGTAACTCTTCCGGCCGAGACCTCCTTCGTACGGTACGCCCATTCCGGTGACTGGTTTCCGGTCAGTAAAGTAAGGTAAAGTTTGGCCGTATGAATACGGGGAGTGACCAGTCGCGCGAGGTCGCCGTGGCACCTGACGGGACGCCCGCGGACGAGGCGAAGCCGGACGGTGAGCAGGGACTCGGCTCCAGGGCGCCGGGCTTCATCAAGCGGAGCCGCGCCCTGCATCTGAGCTGGCAGGTCGGCGTCTTCGTCGTCGGCCTCGCGATCGTCGGGGCCGGCATCGTGATGCTGCCGCTGCCCGGGCCCGGCTGGGTCGTGATCTTCGCCGGCATGGCCGTCTGGGCGACCGAGTTCGTCTGGGCCCAGCTGGTGCTGCGCTGGACGAAGCGCAAGGTCACCGAGGCGGCCCAGAAGGCCCTCGACCCGAAGGTGCGACGCCGCAACATCACACTCACCGTGATCGGCCTCGTGATCGTCGCTGTCCTGGGCGGCGTGTACCTGTGGAAGTTCGGGATGGTCATGCCCTGGAAGATCAGGGATCAGTGAGCTGCCGGGGTGCGGGCGCACCCCCTGACATGGGGTAATGTTCTTCCTGTGCCCGGGCGATTAGCTCAGTGGGAGAGCGCTTCGTTCACACCGAAGAGGTCACTGGTTCGAACCCAGTATCGCCCACCCGGAGGCGGCGGCCCATCTGCTTCAGTGCAGGTGGGCCGTTGTCGTGCCGAGAGGTCAACTACCCGATCCGCCGGGCGGGTTTCGGCCGTACCGCCTTCGCGCACCACCGGCTGTCGGCCGTTCGGTCCGTCGATCGCGCCTCCCTCACCTGGGACGTTGTCGCGATCGTCCGCGCATGCCGCCTTTCCGTCGCTCCGGGGCGCTCGGCGGGCCCGCGAGAAATTCCTGTCCGAATCATTGACGCACTCCGAGCCCCTCCGTAACTTGTGCCAGCAAGCGCTTACTTGAAACGATTCATGCACAGGCGACGACGCCGGGGAGGCCCGACTGTGGGAACCAGCAGGAATGTTGAGAGGCGTACGATCCTGAAGGCGGCCGGGGCGGGGGCGGCCGCGCTCGGGCTGGGAGCGACGACGGGGTGCGGGGGCGACAGCGGCACCTCGGCCGACGGCACGGTGACGATCCGTTACTCGTGGTGGGGAGCCGACGAGCGGGCCAAGAAGATCAACCAGACCATCGCGCTCTTCGAGAAGAAGTATCCGAAGATCAAGGTGAAGACGGACTTCCAGGACTATGTGTCTTTCTGGGAGAAGTTCCAGACACAGGCCTCCGGCGGAAATCCCCCGGACGTTTTCCAAAACGCCGTCACATTCCTTCGCAAGTACGACAAGAGAGGCGTGCTGCTCGACCTCAGGTCGCAGATCGACGCCGGGAATCTGCGCCTGGACAACTTCCGGGCCGGTGTCACGAAGGTCGGCGAGGTCGACGGCAAGCAGCTCGGCGTCCCCGTCGGCTCCAACACCATGGCTCTCGTCGTCGACAAGAAGGTCTTCCAGAAGGCGGGCGTGGAGCCGCACCCGGGCTGGACCTGGGACGACTACTTCAAGGCCCTGAAGACCATCCACGACAAGACCAAGGTGCCGGGCGACACGGGCTACTTCAGCATCATGTACCTGTACGACCTGTACCTGCGGCAGAACGGCAAGGCGTTCTACACCAAGGACGGACTCGGCTTCGACAAGGCCGATCTGACGGAGTGGTGGCAGGACGGCTACAACCGGACCAAGGCCGGCATCATCACCGACCCGAAGATCGTCGCGCAGGACCGTCCCAAGTCCTCCCTCTCCGCCGGACACGGAGCCTCGGAATTCACCTGGGACAACTTCACCGTCCGCTACACCGCCGAGGGCGACAGCGAGTACGGCCTCGCGCCGATCCCCACCATGGACGGCAAGCACACCGGTCAGTACCTCGCCTCCCTGATGCTGAGCGCGTCGTCGCGCACCCAGCACCCCAAGGAGGCCGCCCAGTTCATCGACTTCATGGTCCACGACCCCGAGGTCGGCAAGATCATGGGCTACGACCGGGGCATCCTCGCCGCCACCGAGCAGTACGACGCCTTCAAGCCGACCGACCCGGTCAACAAGGAGATCGCGCGGTACGAGGCCGACACCGCCGAGGCGGGAGTCCTCGGCACGATCACCCCACACCCCTCCGGCGCCGACACCATCGAGGCCTCCTTCCTGCGCATCGGCGGTGACCTCGGCCTGGGCAAGGTCAAGACCTCCGACGCGGTGAAGCAGTTCTTCGACGAGGCCCAGGCCGCCTTCCAGGCCTGACCGGAACCGATGGGGAAAGCACCGTGACGCTCGTCAAGGACTCACCGCCCGCCACCCGGCGGGCCCGCTCCGCCGCCCCCGCCGCCGACAAGCGGCGGGGCCGCCGGGAGAACCTCGCCGGCTACCTCTTCATGTCCCCGTGGATCGCGGGCTTCCTGCTGCTGACCGCGGGCCCCATGGTCGCCTCGCTCTACTTCGCCTTCACCGACTACAACCTCTTCAACACCCCCAAGTGGGTCGGGCTCGACAACTTCACCAAGATGTTCGACGACCCCCGGTGGCAGAAGTCGGTCGCGGTGACGGCCAAGTACGTCGTCATCGGTACCCCGCTCAAGCTGCTGCTCGCCCTCGGGGTCGCCCTGCTGCTCGCCCAGAGCCGACGCGGACAGGCCTTCTACCGGGCCGCCTTCTACGCCCCCTCGCTCATCGGCGCGAGCGTCTCCGTCGCCTTCGTCTGGCGGTCGATCTTCTCCGACAACGCCATCGTGGACCGTGCGATGTCCGCCGTCGGCATCCACGCCGGCGGCTGGGTCGGCAACCCCGACTGGATCCTCTACAGCCTGGTCGTGCTCACCGTCTGGCAGTTCGGCGCGCCCATGGTCATCTTCCTGGCCGGTCTCAAGCAGGTACCCAGAGAGCTGTACGAGGCCGCGGAACTCGACGGGGCCGGAGCCTTCCGCAAGTTCTGGAGCGTCACGCTCCCGATGATCTCCCCCGTCCTCTTCTTCAACGTCCTGCTGGAGACCATCCACTCCTTCCAGATCTTCGGCTCGGCCTACGTCGTCTCCAACACCTACTGCGGCCCGGCCGACGCCACGCTCGTCTACACCTGCTACCTGTACCAACAGGGCTTCAAGAACGCCCAGATGGGCTTCGCCTCCGCGATGGCCTGGATGCTGCTGCTCGCCGTGGCGCTGGTGACCGCCGTCCTGTTCTGGTCGCAGAAGAAATGGGTGCACTACGAGGAGGACGCCCGATGAGCGCGACCACGACCAGACCGACCGCCACGAAACCCCTGCCCCTGAACCGCAGGCGCACCGGCTCGCTCGCCTGGCACATCGGCGCCCTGCTGATCCTCGCGGTCATCCTCTACCCCGTGCTGTGGGTCGTCGGAGCCTCGTTCAAACCGAGCAAGGACATCATCAACAGCCTGCAACTGTTTCCCGGCCACCCGATCCTGGCGAACTTCAAGGGCCTCGCCGACGGCATAGCCGACATCTCCATCTGGACCTTCTTCAAGAACTCCCTGTTCTACGCGGGCGGTGCCGTCGTCGGCATCCTCGTCTCCTGCTCGCTGACGGCGTACGCCTTCGCGAAGATCAGGTTCGCGGGCCGGAACCTGCTGTTCTCCCTGATGATCGGCACGCTGCTGCTGCCGTACCACGTCCTGCTCATCCCGCAGTACGTGATGTTCCAGAAGCTGCAGCTGATCAACACCTATGTGCCGCTGCTGCTCGGCAAGTACCTGGCCACGGAGGCGTTCTTCGTCTTCCTGATGGTCCAGTTCATGCGGAACCTGCCGAGGGAACTGGACGAGGCGGCGCGCATCGACGGCTGCGGGCACCTGCGGATCTACTGGTCGATCGTCCTGCCGCTGTGCCGGCCCGCGCTCATCACCAGCGCGATCTTCACCTTCATCAACGCCTGGAACGACTTCATGGGCCCGCTGATCTACCTCAACGAGCCCGGCAAGTACACCGTCTCGCTCGGCATGATGATGTTCCGCGACTCCGACGGCGTGGCGGCCAACTACGGCGGACTCATCGCCATGTCCCTCGTGGCGCTCCTCCCCGTCCTTCTCTTCTTTCTCGCCTTCCAGCGCTATCTCATCGACGGCATGGCGACCTCCGGACTGAAGGGCTGAGGCGGTCACGATGGCTCAGGTACGGGTGAAGGCCCGCGGGGAATCCGCGAGTTCCAGTGCTATGTCACATACCACCGCGCGGCTCGCCGAGCGGTTCGCCGTGTTCGCCGAGTGTCTGCTGACGGGGGTGTGGATCGCGGTCGTGTCGGCCGGCGTGGTCACCTACCCCGCGGCCTTCGCCGCGGGAGCACGACATCTGCGCCGGCGGACGGCTCATCAGGGCGGCGGCTGGCGGGAGTTCGCCGGCGACTTCCGTACGGCCGTGCGGCGCGGGTGGGTCGTCGGGCTCGGCGGCTGGGTCGCCGTAGCGCTGGTCTGGGTGGACGTCCAGGCCGGGCGGGCCGGGCTGCCCGGTGGGCCGGCCGTCGGGGCCGTCGGGCTGTTCGCGCTCATCGGGGCCGCCGTGGCCGGGCTGCGCGCGGCGGCCGTGTGGACGCCGGGGGAGCGGTGGCGGGCGCTGCTCGCGAGCGCCGGGCGCCGTACCGTCCTCGATCCGGCCGGATCCTTCCTGATCGTCGGCGGCTTGGCGCTCGTCGCGTTGTCCGCCTGGTTCATCGCGCCGCTGGCCGTTCCCGTGCTGGGAGCCGTCGCGGCGGCCGCCGTCGCCGTGGAGGAGCGGCGGCGGGGGCGATGAGGGGTGGGGCCGCCGGGAATCCGGCGGCCACCACCGTTGGACGCGAGGGCAGTGGTATGTGACATACCACTGTGCCTGCCACCTGTCATGCCCCTGACCATCCGCTCGGAAGCAACCTCCGGAAAAGGAAAGGCTGAACTCTCATGTCCCCCATCCCCCGCAGGTCCCTCCTCAAGGCGGCCGCCGTCGCCGGAGCCGCCGCGCAGTTCAGCTGGGTGCCCGGAGCCCGGGACGCCGAGGCCGCCCCCAGAGCCGACTCGGCCGACGACGGTGCCGTGACCCTGGACTGGCTGGAGGACGGCGGCCTCGGTGCCGCACCTGGCTCCACCGTCGGCGTCCCCTGGCCCAAGGGCGCCCATCGGCCCGGCCGGACCTTCGCGCTCACCGACGCCGACGGCAAGGCCGTACCGGTGCAGTCGTGGCCGATCGCCTACTGGCCGGACGGATCCCTCAAGTGGACCGCCCATGCCATGAGTTCGGGCTCGGGCAAGCTGACGCTCAGCGCCGGTGACGCGGCCGCCCCCGACAAGAAGGTCACCGTCGACCAGAGCGGCGGCACGATCGACGTGTCCACCGGCGCCATCGCTGTGAAGATCGGCAAGAACGGTTCGACGATCATCAAGTCCGTCACCCGCGGATCCGCCGAGATCGCCAGGAACGGGCGGCTCGTCCTCGTCCGGCAGCCCGAGACCGAGGACGAGGACCAGGGCACGGTCAGAACCGAGCGCTTCGACGGGGCGATCGGCGAGGTGACGGTGGAGCAGGACGGGCCGGTCCGCGCCGTCGTCCGCATCGACGGCAAGCACCGCAAGGGCGGACGGAGTTGGCTGCCCTTCTCCATCCGGCTGTACTTCTACGCCGGCGCCGACTCCTTCCGCATGGTGCACACCATCACCTATGACGGCACCCAGGAACCCGGCAGGGCGAGCGGCGACTTCATCCGCGGACTCGGTGTGCGCTTCAGCGTGCCGATGCGGGACGAGTCCTACGACCGCCACATCCGCATCGGCGGCGAGGGCACCGGACTGCTGCGGGAGGCCGTGAAGGGCATCACGGGACTGCGCCGCGACCCCGGCGCCGCGGTGCAGGCGGCACAGTACGCCGGGCAGAAGTTGCCGGACCCGTCCACCTGGGACCAGCGGGTGACGACCCGGCTTCAGTATATCCCCGAGTGGGGTGACTACACCCTCTCCCAGCTGTCCGCCGACGGCTTCACGCTGCGCAAGCGCACCAAGAAGGGGTACGGCTGGATCGGCGCCGGCGGCGGCAGACGGGCCTCCGGGTTCGGGTACGTGGGCGGGGCGAGCGGCGGATTCTCCTTCGGCCTGCGGGACTTCTGGGAGAAGTACCCGGCCCAGCTCGACATCCGCGACGCCCACACCGACGCGGCCGAGGTCACCCTCTGGCTCTGGTCGCCCGAGGCCCAGCCCATGGACCTGCGCTTCTACCACGACGGCATGGGCCAGGACACGTACGCCAAGCAGCTCGAGGGTCTCAACATCACCTACGAGGACTACGAACCCGAGTTCGGCACCCCCTACGGCATCGCCCGCACCTCGGAACTGCTGTTCTGGGCCAACGACTCGACGCCCAGCGCGGAGACGCTCGCCCAACAGGTCGCCGCCGTACGAGTGTTGCCGCAGCTGGCCGCCCCGCCCAAGCAGCTGATCAAGGCCGGGGTCTTCGGGCCGGGGCTGTACTCCGAGCCGGACCGCTCCACCCCGGCCAAGGCGAAGATCGAGGACCACCTCGACTTCCTCTTCACCTACTACAAGGAGCAGGTGGAGCAACGCCGTTGGTACGGCTTCTGGGACTACGGCGACTTCATGCACACGTATGACACCGTGCGCCACCAGTGGCGCTACGACATCGGTGGCTACGCCTGGGACAACTCCGAGCTGTCGCCGGACATCTGGCTCTGGTTCGCGTACATCCGCTCCGGCCGGGCCGACATCTTCCGCTTCGCCGAGGCGCTGACCCGGCACACCGGCGAGGTCGACGTCTACCACATCGGCCAGTGGGCGGGCCTCGGCACACGGCACGGTGTGCAGCACTACGCCGACAGCGCCAAGCAGCAGCGCATCGCCAACACGACGTACCGGCGCTACTACTACTTCCTCACCGCGGACGAGCGGGTCGGCGACCTCATGCACGCCAATGTCGACTCCGACGAGACGTTCCTCGTCCTCGACCCGCAGCGCAAGGTGCGGACCGATCCCTACACACCCGACCGGCACGCGCTGTCGATCGGCTTCGGCACGGACTGGAGCGGGCTGGTGTCGGCCTGGCTGACCGAGTGGGAGCGCAAGGGGCCCAAGTGGGAGAAGGCCAAGGCGCGGGTCCTGTCCACGATGGAGGGAATCGCCGCCCAGCCCAACGGTTTCGTCCAGGGCAGCGGACTGTACGACCTCGACACCGGCACGTTCGCCGTGGCGAGCGCGCCGGCGGTGTCCGTGTCCCACCTCTCGGCCGTCTTCGGGCTCAACGAGCTGTGCGCGGAACTGATCGACCTGGTCGACATGCCGAAGTTCGACCAGGCGTACTTCGACTACTGCCGGTACTTCAACGCCACCAAGGCCGAGCAGAAGGCGCGGTACGGCTCCGACTTCGGCACGCTGCTGCTCTTCCAGGGGCACTCGCGGCTGGACGCGTACGCGGCCGTCCAGACGGGGGATGCGGCGCTGGCCAAACGGGCGTGGACGAAGTTCTACAACTCCGACGGGTACACGGAGGCGTCGCCCTGGAAGACCGAGCCGTTGAGCGGGCCGGTGGCGTTGGTGGCGGGTGGTGAGGCCGCGTGGGTTTCGTCGAACGACACGGCTCTGTACGGGCTGGCGGCCATTGAGAATCTGGCGTTGCTGGGGGACAGGATGCCGTAGCGCCGCGGGGGGACGGCGCGGGGAACTGCGGGTCCGTTGTGGATGGCGCAGTTCCCCGCGCATCTTCGGGCGCTTCAGTGCATGTTCGTCAAGACGTCCCGGACTCGGCGGACATCGCGGATCCGGCGTTCGTAGGTGGAGCCCAGAGCGAGGAGCAGTGCGCCTGCCAGGGCGAAGGGGGCCCAGCGGGGGAGGGCGCCGGTCAACTGGGCCAGGTACGGGGCCAGTTCGTGCAGGGCGTCCAGGGCCAGGACCGAACCGCCCAGGAGCAGGGGAGCCTGGAGGCGTTGGCGGGCGCCCAGCAGGGTGACCGTGAGCGCCGCCGTGCCCAGCAGCAGCGGGCGCGTCCAGTGCGGGTCGTCCCAGGCCGCGGCGAGGCTCGGCAGCAGCGTGGCGGCGAGCCCGGGGCCGTACGCCGTCCAGGACGACGTGAGCCGGTCGCGCCGCCTGCGCCAGGCGCCGACGCACAGAGCCGGGACGGTGACCGGGATCGTGTACGCCTCGACGGTGCCGACGTCCCAGGCAGCGAGCCGTACCCAGGTGGCCAGCAGGAACAGTACGGCCGCCGCATAGCCGACCGGCCGGCGGTCGGGGCGTACGGCCACGCCGGCCGCGATCACCGCGCACAGCGCCAGCACCAGGGCGAGCATGGGTGGGTCGGTGATCGCGAGGCCGACCGCGAGCAGCGCGGTCGCGGCTCCGGTCAACTCCACCGGCAGGGTGGCCCGCCCGGTGACGCGAGCGGCGAGCAGAGCCGCGGCCACGGGGACGGGCAGAACCAGCAGCGCGGTGTGCTGCGGCTGCCATCCCGCCGCCGCGCCGATCGCGCAGGCCAGCGCGGCGGCGTACCCGAGGGCGGTCGGGGCGGTGAGGGGAGCGAGGCGGGA
The DNA here is from genome assembly GCF_040630525.1 of Streptomyces sp. NPDC005799. Classification (NCBI taxonomy): domain Bacteria; kingdom Bacillati; phylum Actinomycetota; class Actinomycetes; order Kitasatosporales; family Streptomycetaceae; genus Streptomyces; species Streptomyces sp. NPDC005799. Next base: position 33,803 of record NZ_JBEXXQ010000074.1, on the reverse strand, counting down.
GCACAGGGAGGCCGCGGCGAAGAAGGCGGTGAGGAGGGAGAGGACCGTCAGGGTGGCGGGCTGGGAGGCGAGGGAGAGGAAGGCCGCCGAGAGGGAGGTGCCGACGGCAAGGACGAGGGCGAGGACGGCCGGGCGGAGGAACGCCGAGGTCGCGCGCGACGGGAAGACGGCCGCCGCCAGCGCGGCCGCAGTGGTCACGGTCTGGGCCGACAGGGCTACGGCGTAGGGGAGTTGGAGGGCGGCGGGCAGTGTCATGAGCGTCGCCCAGGCGAGGACCGCGGCGGTGTTCAGGGCCGCCGGCCGCCAGGACTCGGTGCGGACCAGCAGGGCCAGTACGGCGGCGACGAGCAAAGGCGCGAGCAGGAGTTGGGTGGGGTACGGCGGCCAGGGCGTGTGCACGGCGACCGCGGCGCGCGCGTCCGACGGCACACCGGACCAGGGCCGGTCCGCCCAGCCCAGCGGACCCAGCAGAGCGACCGCGATCAGGGGCAGCGCGCATGTGAGGGCGATCGCCTGTACGGCGGCGGAGGCGTGGGCCAAGCCCCGCCGTACCGGCTCGGGGAGGCCCGAGCGCAGTGCGGCCAGCAGTGCCACACCGCAGATGAGATAGCCCGGAACGGTCCACGCACCAGGCAACGCCGCCCGGAGCAACCCGCCGGCGCCGGCGACCAGGAAGAGCCCGCCGGCGAGGGTGTTGCCCACGGCGGCCACCGTCCCGGTGCCGCTCTTCGCCCGCCACCACGCCGACCCCACCGCGATCGCCGCCGCCAGAGTGAGGAGCGCCGCCGCACGGGCGGCGGCGCTCGGGCCGGCTGCGTCCCAGGAGAGCAAGCCGGCCGCCAGTGCGCCCCACGCACCCGCGCCGTAGGCGCCGAGAACGGCGACGAGACGTACGGCCTTCGCGGTGCTGCGGAGCGCCACAATCGTGTCGAACGCGGCCGTCACCAGGAGGGCCGCCGTGATGATGTAAGGGTCCGTGGAGACCGCGACCGCCGCCAGGAACCACGGGAGTTGGGCCATGGCCATCGCCGCCGGGAGCGGCAGACGCAGGTCGGAGGCGGTGGGCAGGGAGCCGTACGCCGTCCACAGGGCCGCCAGCGCCGCAGTCGCGGACGCCGCGAACGCGGCACCGTCCGCGCCCGGGAACACCGTCTCGTGCAGCGCGTACGCGTCCAGCGCCGTCAGGGCCAGTCCGAGGCCGGCCATCGACTCCGCCGTCGACCGCAGTCCGCGCCGCAGCAGGGCGACCGGCGCGGTGAGCACGGCCAGGGTGAGCACGCCGAGGACCAGCGCGCGTCCCGTGATGCCCAGGTGTCCCCAGCTGACGAGGGTGAACACCATCGCCGCGATGGTCAGCAGGACGCCCCCGAGGAGGAGCAGGACGTTCTGGACCCGGGGTGCGGTGGTCTCCCGGCGGGGCTGGGCCGGCGGGGCGGCCGAGGGCGCCTGTGACTGGAGGACCGTGAGCAGCCAGGCTCTGCGCGTCAGCAACTGCGTGCGGCGGGCGTCGAGTCGCCACAGCTCGGCGTCGAGGAGCCGCAACTCCTCGGCCGGGGGCGGAACATGCGTCATGGCACGGAGTGTGGTCCGCGTCACGTCGTAGGGCATGAGTGTGGGTACTCAGGACGTACTCAGATCGACACGGGTGCGCGGAGAAAGCGCTGGGTACGGGCACACTCCCCGCATGGACTGGACGCACTACCGCTTCCGCAGCCTCTGGGCGCTGCCCCTCCCGCCCGCCGCCGTCTACGAGGTGCTGGAGCGGGCCGAGGAGTACCCCCGCTGGTGGCCCCAGGTACGGGAGGTGACCCGGCTCGACGACAGCAGCGGAGTCGTCGTCGTCCGGTCCGTGCTGCCGTACGACCTGCGGTTCACCGCGCGCGAGACGCGCCGCGACCCGGTGGCCGGCGTGCTGGAGGTCTCGATGAGCGGCGACCTCGACGGCTGGGCCCGCTGGACGGTCTCCGCCGGCCCCGGCGGCACGCTCGCCCGGTACGACCAGGTCGTCGACGTCAACAAGCCGCTGCTGAGGTGGCTGGCCGTGCCGGGGCGCCCCGTGTTTCGCGCCAACCACCGGCTGATGATGCGCGCCGGGCGGCGGGGACTGCTCGCGTACCTGGAAGCGGTTTGAAGGAAACCGGCGGAGACCTGTATGGTTCAGTGCGTTCCCGGGCGATTAGCTCAGTGGGAGAGCGCTTCGTTCACACCGAAGAGGTCACTGGTTCGAACCCAGTATCGCCCACCGGGAAAGGCCGGTCCGCAGAAGCGGGCCGGCCTTCTGCGTGTCCGAAGGCTCAAGCCGCCGCCGGCAGCTCCGGACGCAGGGGCCACTCCGTGCTCACCACTTCGTCCGTGCCGCTGCGCGCGAACCACGCCTGCAGCCCGCGCGCCTGCGCCGCGTGCCAGCCCGTCTGCAGGGTGTGCAGCTCGGTGGGGGAGAGCCGTTCCAGCCGGGTGGCGAAACGGCGGCCCAGCGCCCGTACGAGGTCCAGGGCCGCCAGTGCGTCCGCACCCGCGTCGTGCGCGCCCTCCAGAGAGACGCCGTAGTGCGCGCACAGGTCGGTCAGGGTGCGGCGGCCCTTGCGGTAGCGGTCCAGGTGCTTGTCCAGGACGCGGGGATCGAGGACCCGCAGCGCGGCGGACTCGAACCAGCTGTCCAGCGAACAGGCGCGATGGCGGCGCAGCTCGCGGTCCAGGAGGGTGAGATCGAAGGGCGCGTTCATCACGACCAACGGGCGGGCCATCGCCGCCTGTTCGGCCAGCTCCTCCGCTATCTCGTACATCACCGGCGCCGGCCAGCGGCCGTTGCGCTGCAGGTGTTCGTCCGTCAGCCCGTGCACCGCCGTCGCCGCCTCCGGCACCGGCACACCCGGGTTGACCAGCCAACGGGTCACCCGGGGCCGGGTGCCCGGGGCGTCCTGGACGACGACGGCGGCCGACACGATGCGGTCGGTCTCGACGTCAACGCCCGTGGTCTCCGTGTCGAAGGCGGCCAGGGGCCCCTCGTACCAGCACGTCATGCCTACACAACTCCTCGTTCACCCATGGCAGCTGACGTCCCGTCTTCTGCCTGTTTGGTGATACCCGGGCTGTTTGCGCACTACGCCGGAAGGACACAACAGGAGTACGGGTCTTTGCAGTTCAGCGGCCCGCAGCGGGGATTCACTTGGCTTGGAAGGCTGTTTGGTCATGGCGATAGCGCAGCCCGAACGGGGCGGGCTGCTGCCCGAACGTACGGGCCCCCTTCGCGGCACACTCGCCACCACCGCCTGCATGGAGACACTGCAGGTGGGCTATCTGCACGCCGTCGCCGCGGCGGCCGGCTGCTCGCTGTCGCAGCCCTTTCCGGACAACGGCATCGACTGGCACGTCAGTCACGGCTCGCCCGGGCACACCGTCGACGACGAGGTGACCATCAAGGTGCAGCTGAAGTGCACCTACCAGGTCGCGCCCAACCCACCGGGCCGCTTCTTCTCTTTCACGCTCGACAACGACCATCTGCGCAAGCTCGCGCGCACGCCGGTCTCGGTGCACAAGATCCTGGTCGTGATGCTCGTCCCGCGCGCCCAGGACGACTGGCTCAGAGCCAGCCACGACCGGCTGGACCTGCGCCACTGCTGCTACTGGGTCAATCTCGCCGGGCATTCCATCACCGGCCGCACACGGACCACCGTCCGCATACCGACCTCACGCATCTTCGACGACCGAGCGCTGTGCGAGATCATGACGCGGGTCGGGACGGGAGGCAGACCATGACGCACCGCCCCCTTCAGGAGCCAGTCCGGCCGGTGAGGCCGCACCCCGACGACATCGCCGCCGCGGCCTGGCACCGGCCCCCCGAGCCCGACCAGGTCGATCCGGCCGTGCTGAGCGCCCTGCTGCAACGGCACGGCTGGCAACGCCGTGGCGGCGCCGCCGGGCGCTACGGCCGCTGGACCCCGCCCGGCCCCGGCGGCAGCGGCACGAGCCTGCTCGTGCCCGAGAGCCGCGCCTTCCCCGACAGCGACGACCTGCTGGGCGAGGCGCTCGTCGCGCTGACCCGCTCCGGCACGCCCTCCGCGCGCGAGGTGCTCGTCGGCCTCGCCGTGCCCAGCGACGAGATCCGCTGGCGGCGGGACGTGCCCACCGGCCCTGCCGACTCCGCGCCCTGGGTGGTCGAGGAGCAGCTGCGCTCCGCCGCCCGCCAGATGCTGCTCGCCGCCGCGCTCGCCACACGCGCGCGTGCGGGCTACTACGGCGTACGGCACCGCCGTGCCGCCGCCGCGCAGCTGGAGAGCGTCCTCGTCGGACCCGCGGCCGGCCACGGCAGGCTCACCGCCTTCGTCCCCGTCGGTACCGGGCGACCGCTCGCCGTACGGCTCCACCAGTCCCTGTACGCCGCCCGCGAGGCCATCGACTACCAGCGGGCCACCGGCGGCATGGACGCCTTCGACGGGGCCGTGGAGGCGGGCGTCAGCCGCGAGCTCACCGAGGCGCTGATCACCCTCGTACGCGGCACCGAGGGCGCCCGGATCGCCGTCGAGTGGGCGCCCGCCGCCGGGGTGCCCGAGGACTGCGTGGCGGGCGTCGAGCCCGTCGAGTTCTCGCCGGGCGACCTGCCCGTGCTGCGTGAGGCCGGCGCCCGCTTCCTGCGCGAGGAGCCGTCCGTGCCCGTCCGGATCACCGGCACGGTGGTGCGGATGCGCAGGTCCGGACCGCGCGGCGAGGGCAGCGTACGACTGCGGGTGATCGCCGGGGCCGAGATACCGCACGTCCGGATCACCCTGGACGAGGAGGACTACCGCATCGCCGGGCACGCCCACCTCGTCGGACTGCCGATCCGGGTGCACGGCAGGCTGGAGAGCCGGGGCGGCTTCCGGCGACTGACCGGCGCCTGCGGGGTCGTACCGGTGCAGGTGGACGACGCGGAGCGGGACCGGCTGATGAAGTCCCTGCAGGAGAATCTGGACTTCTTCGAGGAGGCGTGCAGCGGCGACGACTGCGACTGAGCGCTGCTGTCGGTGACCGTTTCGCGGTCGGTGGGTCGGGGTCGGTACGATCCTCTATTGCGCGCGCTCCTGGTATGGCGCCGCACCCACCTTCAGTCAGGAGAGACCGGTGTCAGACGTCCGTGTGATCATCCAACGCGATTCCGAGCGGGAAGAGCGCGTGGTGACGACGGGCACTACGGCCGCCGAACTCTTCGCCGGCGAGCGCTCGATCATCGCCGCACGCGTGGGCGGCGAGCTCAAGGACCTCGCGTACGAACCGCGCGACGGCGAGACCGTCGAGGGCGTCGACATCTCCTCCGAGGACGGCCTGAACATCCTGCGCCACTCCACCGCGCACGTGATGGCGCAGGCCGTGCAGGAGATCTTCCCCGAGGCCAAGCTGGGCATCGGCCCGCCGGTCAAGGACGGCTTCTACTACGACTTCGACGTGGAGAAGCCGTTCACGCCCGAGGATCTCAAGGCCATCGAGAAGAAGATGCAGGAGATCCAGAAGCGGGGGCAGAAGTTCTCCCGCCGTGTGGTGACCGACGAGGCGGCCCGTGAGGAGCTGGCGTCGGAGCCGTACAAGCTGGAGCTGATCGGCCTCAAGGGCTCGGCGTCGCACGACGACGGCGCGGACGTCGAGGTCGGCGCCGGCGAGCTGACGATCTACGACAACCTGGACGCCAAGACCGGCGAGCTGTGCTGGAAGGACCTCTGCCGAGGCCCCCACCTGCCCTCCACCCGGCTGATCCCCGCGTTCAAGCTGATGCGCAACGCGGCCGCCTACTGGCGCGGCAGCGAGAAGAACCCCATGCTCCAGCGCATCTACGGCACCGCCTGGCCGTCCAAGGACGAGCTGAAGGCGTACCTCGACTTCCTCGCCGAGGCCGAGAAGCGCGACCACCGCAAGCTGGGCTCCGAGCTCGACCTGTTCTCCATCCCGGAGCAGATCGGCTCCGGCCTGGCGGTCTTCCACCCCAAGGGCGGCATCGTCCGCCGCGTGATGGAGGACTACTCGCGCCGCCGGCACGAGGAGGAGGGCTACGAGTTCGTCTACACCCCGCACGCGACGAAGGGGAAGCTCTTCGAGACGTCCGGGCACCTGGACTGGTACGCCGACGGCATGTACCCGCCCATGCAGCTCGACGAGGGCGTGGACTACTACCTCAAGCCCATGAACTGCCCGATGCACAACCTGATCTTCGACGCGCGCGGCCGCTCCTACCGCGAACTGCCGCTGCGTCTCTTCGAGTTCGGGACCGTGTACCGGTACGAGAAGTCGGGCGTCGTGCACGGCCTCACCCGCGCCCGCGGCTTCACACAGGACGACGCGCACATCTACTGCACCCGTGAGCAGATGTCGGAGGAGCTCGACAAGACGCTCACCTTCGTCCTCGGCCTGCTGCGCGACTACGGCCTGACCGACTTCTACCTCGAGCTGTCGACGAAGGACCCGGAGAAGTTCGTCGGCTCCGACGAGGTCTGGGAGGAGGCGACCGAGACGCTGCGCCAGGTCGCCGAGAAGCAGGGCCTGCCCCTGGTCCCGGACCCGGGCGGCGCCGCCTTCTACGGCCCGAAGATCTCCGTGCAGACCAAGGACGCCATCGGCCGCACCTGGCAGATGTCGACCATCCAGCTCGACTTCAACCTGCCGGAGCGCTTCGACCTGGAGTACACGGGCCCCGACGGCTCCAAGCAGCGCCCGGTGATGATCCACCGCGCGCTCTTCGGCTCCATCGAGCGATTCTTCGCGGTGCTCCTCGAGCACTACGCGGGCGCCTTCCCGGCGTGGCTGGCCCCGGTCCAGGCGGTCGGCATCCCGATCGGGGACGCGCACGTCGAGTACCTGGAGAAGTTCGCCGCCGAGGCCAAGAAGAAGGGCCTGCGGGTCGAGGTGGACTCCTCCTCCGACCGTATGCAGAAGAAGATCCGCAACGCCCAGAAGCAGAAGGTGCCCTTCATGGTCATCGCGGGCGACGAGGACATGGCGGGCGGCTCGGTGTCCTTCCGCTACCGCGACGGCTCCCAGGAGAACGGCATCCCGTTCGACGAGGCCATCGCGAAGATCGTGAAGGTCGTGGAGGAGCGGGCGCAGGTCTGACCCGGCTGTGACGCGGGGCCCTCGGGAGTCAGATCCCCGGGGGCCTCTCGTCGTCCTCCCGGGCGAAGACCTGCAGCAGCCAGGAGGCGAAGGTGCCGGTGACCGCGCCCAGCAGGGCCAGGCCGATGGCCATCATCCCGACCGCGATGACCCGGCCCATCGGCGTCACCGGGACGACGTCGCCGTAGCCGACGGTCGTCAGGGTCGCGCAGGCCCACCAGACGGCGTCCCCGAACGTCTTCATGGACGCGCCCGGCGCGCCGCGCTCCTGCTGGTAGACGGCGAGGGCACCGGCGAAGCCGAGCAGTACGGTCGCGATCCCGGAGTACGCGATCACGCGCGCGTGCAGCGCGAGCCGCGGCTTGCCGTGCCGCCGCTGCACGGCCTCGTAGACCTTCACGACCCGGAGCGGGCGCAGCAGCGGCAGGACGACCACCACGGCGTCCAGCGGGTGCTTCCGTACGAAGCTCAGCCCCTGCCCGCTCAGCCGCCAGACCACCGCGTAGTTGACGGCGAACAACACCCAGGAGGCCAGCAGCACCGCGAGGGCGAAATCCTGCAGGGCGTCCTTCAGACCGGGCGCCAGGACGCGGACCGCGTACGAGGCGAGGAAAGCCAGGGACGCGAACGCGAGCGGAAGCTCGGTGGCTTGCTCCCAACGGGCCTTGCGAGTGTCATCGTCCACGGCCCCAGCTTGACGCGGCGGGCTTTTCCCGGAACCCCGCCGACACGCCGCGAACGGGCGACGCCATATGCTGCACTGCATGACGAGTGAGCCGGAGCAGCAGTTGGGAGTGGGGACGCAGGACGCCTTCCAGCGTCTGTGGACGCCCCACCGGATGGCCTACATCCAGGGCGAGAACAAGCCGACCGGCCCCGGCGCCGGCGACGGCTGCCCCTTCTGCTCCATCCCGGCCAAGTCGGACGAGGACGGCCTGGTGGTCCGCCGCGGCGAACAGGTCTACGCCGTGCTCAACCTCTACCCCTACAACGGCGGTCACCTCATGGTCGTCCCCTACCGCCACGTCGCCGACTACACGGACCTCACGGACGCGGAGACGATCGAGCTGGCCGCCCTCACCAAGCAGGCGATGACGGCCCTGCGCACGGCCTCCGGCGCCCACGGCTTCAACATCGGCATGAACCAGGGCACGGTCGCCGGCGCCGGCATCGCGGCACACCTCCACCAGCACATCGTCCCCCGCTGGGGCGGCGACACGAACTTCATGCCGGTGGTGGGGCACACGCGGGTGCTGCCGCAGCTGCTGGCCGACACACGGAAGATGCTGGCGGAGGCCTGGGCCTCCTAGGCCGCGAACCGAGGTCTACGCGTCGTACACGTCGTCCTTCTTCGGCGTCGGGTCCTGGACCGCCCCGCTGAGCACGGAGGACCGCCCGTCGAACTTCTCGGTGTCCACGTTGTGCCCCTTGAGGAACTCGATGGTCGCCTCGTGCACCACCCGCATCACGGGCGTGGCGGTCCGCAGCACGTCGTCGGTCATGAAGCGGTTCCCCCAGGGCTGCGCGGCCCACGCATGACGCAGTCCGAAGGGCTCCGGCAGCACGAGGGAGCCGCCGAGCCAGTTGAGCAGCGGCGGATACCAGGTCAGCGGCGCCCGGGCGGTGAGCCGGACCACCTCGTCGCTGTCGACCAGCGGAAGCGTCACCTTCCGGGTCTCCCAGAACTTGACCTGCTTGGCGACCTCCTTCTCCTTGGCCGCCGGCTTGGTCGTGAACAGCCCGTGCACCGGCCCCAGCGCATGCCCCGTCAGCTCGATGCGCAAGGTCTTGTGCAGCACCGTCACCGTGATCATCATCGTGATCACCAGGTTGCCGTCCCAGAGCGTCCACTGGACGCCCAGATAGTGCCGGTCACCCTGGTCGTACTGCTGGGAGTTGCAGGTCTTGCGTATCTCCTCCAGGTTCACCTGGTGCGCCGTGGTGCCGCTGGGGCGGGAGACCTCCTTCGCGCCCGCGCCGATGTGCGAGACGATCCAGTGGGCGACCTTCGGCTTGGGGAAGCCACCCGTGGTCAGCGGGCCCGTGTCGAGCCGCTCGAGGCCGCGCTGGATGGCGGTCACCACGTCGAAGCTCTGGAACCGGTTGATCTCCGGCTCGGGCACCAGGTGCTTGGACAGGTCCGCGCTGAGCGAGCCCACCTTCGGGGCGTCCTCCACGGGGTTGGGCACCAGGTCCTCGGCAAGGTGCCAGTGGCCCCAGCGGGTGCCCATGCCGAGGATGCCCTTGGGACCGGCGTAGAAGACCACGTTGGACCGCTGCTCGTCCCGCAGCTCGCCGAAGGCCTGCCGCAGTCGCTCGGCACGGGTGTCGCCGGGGCTGCTGGGCACCGACTCGGGGACCTTGGCGCCGACCGTGCTGCCGGACAGCAGGCTGTCCCAGTGGGCGCGCAGTTCCTTGGCCGTGCGCTCGCAGATCTGCTTGGCCAGGAACCAGCCGACCACCGGGGCGATGATCGCCAGCCGCGCGTACCAGGCCCAGAAGCCGGTGAACGGCATACGGATCAGGAAGAGCACGGCGAGCGCGCCCACCGCCACCAGCAGGGTCGTGGCCATCGCGCCGGCCCGCTTGTCCTCGCGCCGGGCGATCACGGTCCGTATCTGGAAGACCAGCAGCCAGATCAGCAGGCCCGGCAGGAAGAGGACACCGCACAGCAGGGCCACGCCGGTCAGCTGCCGGTCGCGCTGCCTGCGGACGTTGTTCGCCGCCATGCAGTGCTCGACGACGGTCTGCGGCTCGAGACCGAAGGACTGGACGACCGGCTTGCGGCCGGCCCCCAGCATGCGGGACACCACGGCCTGGGAGAACGCCTCGCCGAGGTTCGGCCGGAAGATCGTCGCCCACCTGCGGGGGAGCTTGACGGTCGATTCGTGCCACTCGTTGTTCGTCTCGAGGATCTTGATGACCTCGTCGTCCCGGTACGCCGCCGAGGCCAGCGCGAAGGTCGCCTTCTGGTCCGAGCCCGTGCGCGGTACCTGCGGCCCGAACATGTCTCCCCAGCCGCCCACATCGCTCATTCCCGCCCCCCATCGCCGCTCGACGTCGCTTCTGCGGCTCTTCCCGACTTCCTTGCCCCGCACACCTGTTGATCAGGTCATCACGGTGATCGCCTGATCCCGCGACCACTTGATCAGCTTGTCACCAGCGTATCCGCAGGCACCGACATTCGTCGGCGGACGGCCGAAGCCGTCCGCCGACACCGGAGGGGAGCGTTCCGCGAAAGCCGGTTGTGCGCTGCCGCAAGCCGTCCGTGCGCCGTCGTACGCCACTTGTGCGCCGCCGTACGGGACTTGGGCCCGGCCCGCGTCAACCCCGCGTCAACTACGACGCGTCGCGGGTCTCTTCACGAATCCTTTCCGCGATCTGTGGGGGCATCGGTTCGTGCCGCGCGTAGGAGCGGTTGAAGCGCGCGGTGCCGTGCGAGAGGGAGCGCAGGTCGACGGCGTACCGCCCGATCTCGATCTCGGGCACCTCGGCCCGGACGAGTGTGCGTCCGCCGACGGTCTGCTCCGTGCCCAGCACCCGGCCCCGCCGCCCGGACAGGTCGCTCATGACGGCGCCCACGTAGTCGTCGCCGACCAGGACCTTCACCTCCGCGACCGGCTCCAGGAGGTGGATCTTCGCGTCGGCCGCCGCCTCCCGCAGAGCGAGCGCGCCGGCCGTCTGGAAGGCCGCGTCAGAGGAGTCCACGGAGTGCGCCTTGCCGTCGAGCAGCGTCACCCGGACGTCGATCAGCGGATACCCCGCCGCGACTCCTTTGGTGGCCTGGGCCCGCACTCCCTTCTCGACCGACGGGATGAACTGCCGCGGCACCGCCCCGCCGACCACCTTGTCCACGAACTCGACGCCCGAGCCGTTCGGCAGCGGCTCCACCTCGATCTCGCAGATGGCGTACTGCCCGTGACCGCCGGACTGCTTCACATGCCGCCCGCGTCCCGCCGACTTGCCGGCGAAGGTCTCCCGCAGGGACACCCGGTGCGGTACGACGTCGACCTGGACGCCGTAGCGGCTGCGCAGCCGCTCCAGGGCCACGTCCGCGTGCGCCTCGCCCAGGCACCACAGCACCACCTGGTGGGTGTCCTGGTTCTGTTCGAGCCGCATCGTCGGGTCCTCGGCGACCAGCCGGGCCAGGCCCTGCGAGAGCTTGTCCTCGTCCGCCTTGCTGTGCGCCTGGATGGCGAGCGGCAGCAGCGGATCGGGCATCTCCCACGGCTCCATCAGCAGCGGGTCGTCCTTGGCCGAGAGCGTGTCCCCGGTCTCCGCGCGGCTCAGTTTCGCCACGCACACCAGGTCGCCGGCGACGGCGTGCGTCACCGGCCGCTGCTGTTTGCCGAAGGGCGTGGACAGCGCGCCGATGCGCTCGTCGACGTCGTGGTCCTCGTGCCCGCGGTCGGCGAGCCCGTGCCCGGAGACGTGCACCGTCTCGTCGGGGCGCAGGGTGCCGGAGAAGACGCGGACCAGTGAGACCCGGCCGACATAAGGGTCGGACGCGGTCTTGACGACCTCGGCGACCAGCGGACCCTGCGTGTCGCAGGCCTTGATCTCCCGCGGCTTGCCGTCGATGGTGGTCACCCCCGGCGTGGGGTGCTCGAACGGTGTCGGGAAGCCGCCCGTGATCAGCTCCAGCAGCTCGACCGTGCCGAGCCCCTGCTTGGCGCCCTCGGCCGCGGGGGCGGCGGCCAGGACGGGGAAGAAGACCCCGCGCGCGACGGCCCGCTCCAGGTCCTCGACGAGCGTCTTGAAGTCGATCTGCTCGCCGCCCAGATAGCGGTCCATGAGGGTCTCGTCCTCGCTCTCCGAGATGATCCCCTCGATCAGCCGGTTGCGTGCCTCCTCGATCTCCGGCAGCTGGTCCTCGCCCGGTTCCGACTCCTTGCGCTCGCCGGTGGAGTAGTCGAACAGCTTCTGCGACAGCAGTCCGACCAGCCCCGTCACGGGCGCGTGCCCGTCGGGACCCTGCGGGCCGTGCAGCGGGGTGTACAGCGGCAGCACGGCGTCGGGGTCGTCCCCGCCGAAGGCCTCCGCGCAGACCCGCGTCATCTCCTCGAAGTCCGCCCGGGCCGCCTCCAGGTGCGTGACCACGATCGCCCGCGGCATCCCGACGGCCGCGCACTCCTCCCACACCATGCGCGTGGAGCCGTCCACGCCGTCGGAGGCGGAGACCACGAAAAGGGCCGCGTCCGCAGCGCGCAGACCGGCCCTGAGTTCACCGACGAAGTCGGCGTATCCGGGGGTGTCGAGAATATTGACCTTGATGCCGTCCCATTCGACCGGCACCAGGGAGAGCTGCACCGAACGGTTCTGCCGGTGCTCGATCTCGTCGTAGTCCGAGACGGTGCCGCCGTCCTCCACACGGCCCGCCCGGTTCACCGCCCCCGCGGTCAGCGCGAGGGCTTCCACCAATGTCGTCTTGCCCGATCCGGAGTGGCCGACCAGCACCACATTCCGTACGGACGCGGGATGGTCGGCCGCCGTAGCCCTGCCGGCGGCCCCGGGGTGTGCGTTCGCCTTGTCGCCCATGGCCTTGCCTCCCGTGCACGGTGAGGTCACTGTGGGCGCGGGCGTGCCGGGCCGCGTGCGGTGGCGGCTCCGATGACGCCCGCGGTCCTTCGAGCTTTCCACTCCCGTCACGGTGCGTCCATACGAACGACGGGATCGCGCCGTGACCCGTATGCCTTCGGCCCATGACGCAAGGGGGGTCCGGGTGCCCGGCCGTCGCACACACGCGCGCGTGGCTACGATGGGCGCGCCGGTGGCCAGCAGGGGCCGAGCCGGCCACACCGACCCTCGGGAAGGCCATGCTGAACAAGTACGCGCGTGCATTCTTCACGCGTGTCCTCACACCGTTCGCCGCGTTTCTCATCCGGCGGGGCGTCAGCCCCGACGCCGTCACGCTCCTCGGCACCGCCGGCGTGGTCGCGGGTGCGCTGGTCTTCTACCCCATGGGCGAGTTCTTCTGGGGCACGGTCGTGATCACGCTCTTCGTGTTCTCCGACCTCGTCGACGGCAACATGGCCCGCCAGCTGGGCCGTTCCAGCCGCTGGGGCGCGTTCCTGGACTCCACCCTCGACCGCGTCGCCGACGGCGCGATCTTCGGCGGCTTCGCCCTGTGGTACGCGGGCAGCGGCGACGACAACGTGCTGTGCGCGGTCTCCATCTTCTGCCTGGCCAGCGGCCAGGTGGTGTCGTACACCAAGGCGCGCGGCGAGTCGATCGGCCTGCCGGTCGCCGTCAACGGGCTCGTCGAGCGCGCCGAGCGCCTGGTGATCTCGCTGGTCGCGGCCGGTTTGGCGGGCCTGCACAAGTTCGGCGTGCCGGGTATCCAGTACCTGCTGCCCGTGGCCCTGTGGATCGTCGCCGTCGGCAGCCTGGTCACCCTGGTCCAGCGGGTGGTCACCGTCCGCCGTGAGTCGGCGGAGGCCGAGGCCCAGGCCACGGCGGAGCAGGAGAGCGGGGCGGCCAAGTGAGTGCCCGGGACCGCCTGACGGACGGCCTCTACGGGCTCGGCTGGAGCACGGTCAAGAACCTCCCCGAGCCGGTCGCCGTACGCGTGGGCCGCACGATCGCGGACCTCGCCTGGAAACGGCGCGGCAAGGGCGTGCTGCGGCTGGAGAGCAACTACGCGCGCGTGGTGCCCGACGCGAGCCCCGAGCGCCTCGCCGAGCTCTCCCGCGCGGGCATGCGCTCGTACCTGCGCTACTGGATGGAGTCCTTCCGGCTGCCCGCGTGGAGCAAGGAGCGCATCAAGAGCGGCTTCGACCCCAAGGACCTGCACCATCTGACCGACGGTCTCGCCGCCGGCCGGGGCGTCGTCCTCGCGCTGCCCCACATGGCCAACTGGGACCTCGCCGGCGCCTGGGTCACCACCAAGCTGCAGACGCCGTTCACCACGGTCGCCGAGCGCCTCAAGCCCGAGACGCTGTACGACCGCTTCGTCGCCTACCGCGAGGGCCTCGGCATGGAGGTCCTCCCGCACAGCGGCGGCACCGCCTTCGGCACCCTGGCCCGGCGGCTGCGCGACGGCGGTCTGGTCTGCCTGGTCGCCGAGCGTGACCTGTCCTCCTCCGGCGTCGAGGTCCAGTTCTTCGGCGAGGCCACCCGGATCCCGGCCGGACCCGCGCTGCTCGCCCAGCAGACCGGAGCCCTGCTCCTGCCGGTCACGCTCTGGTACGACGACTCACCCGTCATGCAGGGCCGCGTCCATCCCCCGATCGAGGTCCCCGAGTCAGGCAGCCGGGCCCAGAAGACGTCTGTCATGGCACAGGCGCTGGCCGACGCCTTCGCCACGGGGATCGCCGACCATCCGGAGGACTGGCACATGCTGCAGCGCTTGTGGCTCAAGGACCTCGACCCCACGAAGAATCCCGCGAAGAATTCTGTGAAGAACCCCGCTGGGGATTCCGCGGAGGATTCCGCGAAGAAGGCCCCGGCTCCCGAGAAGGGCACGTCGTGAGGATCGGCATCGTCTGCCCGTACTCCTGGGACGTACCGGGTGGCGTCCAGTTCCACATCCGCGACCTCGCCGAGTACTTCATCCGCCTGGGCCACGAGGTCTCCGTCCTGGCCCCGGCCGACGACGACACGCCCCTGCCGCCGTACGTCGTCTCGGCCGGCCGCGCGGTCCCGGTGCCGTACAACGGCTCGGTCGCCCGGCTGAACTTCGGCTTCCTCAGCGCGGCGCGGGTGCGGCGCTGGCTGCATGACGGCGCGTTCGACGTGGTCCACATCCACGAGCCGGCCTCACCCTCGCTCGGGCTGCTGACCTGCTGGGCGGCGCAGGGGCCGATGGTCGCCACCTTCCACACCTCCAACCCGCGCTCCAAGGCGATGATCGCCGCGTACGCGATCCTCCAGGCGGCCCTGGAGAAGATCAGCGCGCGGATCGCCGTCAGCGAGTACGCCCGCCGCACCCTCGTCGAGCACCTCGGCGGCGACGCCGTGGTCATCCCCAACGGCGTCGACGTCGACTTCTTCGCCAAGGCCGAACCCAGGCCCGAGTGGCAGGGCGACACGATCGGCTTCATCGGGCGCATCGACGAGCCGCGCAAGGGCCTGCCGGTGCTGATGAAGGCGTTCCCCGGCATCCTCGCGGCCCGCCCGCAGACGCGGCTGCTGGTCGCCGGGCGCGGGGACGAGGAGGAGGCGCTGGAACTGCTGCCCGCCGAGTTCCGCTCGCAGGTGCAGTTCCTCGGCATGATCAGCGACGAGGACAAGGCGCGATTCCTGCGCAGCATCGACCTGTACGTCGCCCCCAACACCGGCGGCGAGAGCTTCGGGATCATCCTGGTCGAGGCGATGTCGGCGGGCGCCCCCGTCCTCGCCGCCGACCTGGACGCCTTCGCCCAGGTGCTCGACCAGGGCGCGGCGGGCGAGCTCTTCACCAACGAGGACCCCGAGGCCCTGGCGGAGGCGGCGGTACGGCTCCTGCGGGACCCGGACCGCCTCGCCGAACTGCGCGAACGCGGCAGCGTCCATGTACGCCGCTTCGACTGGTCGACGGTCGGCGCGGACATCCTCTCGGTCTACGAGACGGTGACGGCGGGCGCGGCGGCGGTGGCGGCGGCGGAGGACCGGGGCCCGGGACTGCGGGCACGGTTCGGGCTGGCGCGGGAGTAGGGGGGCGTCGGGCGTTCCTGACGGGGGCGGCGTTGTCGTGAGGCGGCCGTCGGGCGCGGGTGCGGTCGGCGGTAACGTGTCCGGCCGTGACCGTAACCCTGATCTGGATTCTTGCCGTCCTGTTCGCGATCGGGCTGTACCTGAGCTGGACGGCCGGCCGTCTGGACCGGCTGCACTCCCGGATCGACGCCGCCCGGGCCGCCCTCGACGCACAGCTGCTGCGCCGGGCGTCCGTGGCCCAGGAGCTGGCCACCTCCGGCGTGCTGGACCCCGCCGCCTCCATCGTCCTGTACGAGGCCGCGCACGCGGCCCGGCAGGCCGAGGAGGAGCAGCGGGAGGTCGCCGAGAGCGAGCTCAGCCAGGCGCTGCGGGCGGTTTTCGGCGAACCGGCCCAGGTCGACGCGGTCCGCGAGGCCCCCGGCGGCGACGCGGCCACCCACGAACTCACCGAGGCCGTCCGCCGGGTCCCGATGGCCCGGCGCTTCCACAACGACGCGGTCGGCGCGGCCCGCAGACTGCGCGAGCACCGCAAGGTCCGCTGGTTCCGGCTGGCCGGTCACGCCCCCTTCCCGATGGCCTTCGAGATGGACGACGAACCGCCGCCGGCCCTCGCCGACCGGGCGGCATAGCCGCTTCCGGCACAAAAGGATCCACCGGCTTCCCATTGGCCCTTGCTGTGGACTGGCCCAATCCCGTTTCCTCGGTGATTGCAGCAACCCTCTTTCACTTCAGTGAGGTCATCCGTGTCCAGCTCGCTCTCCGAAAACCAGGCCCCCGAGACCGGCACCGCGCGCGTGAAGCGCGGCATGGCCGAGCAGCTCAAGGGCGGCGTGATCATGGACGTCGTCACCCCGGAGCAGGCGAAGATCGCCGAGGACGCGGGCGCCGTCGCCGTCATGGCCCTGGAGCGGGTCCCGGCCGACATCCGCAAGGACGGCGGCGTGGCCCGTATGTCCGACCCGGACATGATCGAGGGCATCATCGAGGCCGTCTCCATCCCGGTCATGGCCAAGTCCCGCATCGGCCACTTCGTCGAGGCGCAGGTCCTGCAGTCCCTCGGCGTCGACTACATCGACGAGTCCGAGGTCCTCACCCCGGCCGACGAGGTCAACCACTCCGACAAGTGGGCCTTCACGACCCCCTTCGTCTGCGGTGCCACCAACCTGGGCGAGGCCCTGCGCCGTATCGCCGAGGGCGCGGCCATGATCCGCTCCAAGGGCGAGGCCGGCACCGGCAACGTCGTCGAGGCCGTCCGCCACCTGCGCCAGATCAAGGGCGAGATCGCCAAGCTGCGCGGCTGCGACAACAACGAGCTGTACGCCGCCGCCAAGGAGCTGCGCGCCCCCTACGAGCTGGTCAAGGAGGTCGCCGAGCTCGGCAAGCTCCCGGTGGTGCTGTTCTCCGCCGGTGGCGTGGCCACCCCCGCCGACGCCGCGCTGATGCGCCAGCTCGGTGCCGAGGGCGTCTTCGTCGGCTCCGGCATCTTCAAGTCCGGCGACCCGGCCAAGCGCGCCGCCGCCATCGTCAAGGCGACCACCTTCTACGACGACCCGAAGATCATCGCGGACGCGTCCCGCAACCTCGGCGAGGCCATGGTCGGCATCAACTGCGACACCCTCCCCGAGACCGAGCGCTACGCCAACCGCGGCTGGTAAGCACCCCCATGAGCACTGAAGCACCTGTCATAGGCGTCCTGGCCCTCCAGGGCGACGTACGGGAGCACCTCGTCGCCCTGGCCGCGGCCGACGCCGTGGCCAGGCCGGTCAGGCGCCCCGAGGAACTCGCCGAGGTGGACGGCCTCGTCATCCCCGGCGGCGAGTCCACCACCATCTCCAAGCTGGCCGTCCTCTTCGGCGTGATGGAGCCCCTCCGCGCGCGCGTGCGGGCCGGAATGCCCGTCTACGGCTCCTGTGCGGGCATGATCATGCTCGCCGACAAGATCCTCGACCCGCGCTCGGGCCAGGAGACCGTCGGCGGCATCGACATGATCGTGCGCCGCAACGCCTTCGGACGGCAGAACGAGTCCTTCGAGGCGGCGGTCGACGTCCGGGGCGTCGAGGGCGATCCTGTAGAGGGCGTGTTCATCCGCGCCCCCTGGGTGGAGTCCGTCGGCGCCGAGACCGAGGTGCTCGCCGAGCACGACGGCCACATCGTCGCCGTCCGCCAGGGCAACGCGCTCGCCACGTCGTTCCACCCGGAACTGACCGGCGACCACCGGGTGCACCGCCTGTTCGTCGACCTGGTGCACGCGAACCGGGCGACGGAGTCCTAGTAGGATTCCTGGCGTTCGTTGCAGAGATGGGTTACGCGAAGGAGACAGGCAGATGTCCGGCCACTCTAAATGGGCCACGACGAAGCACAAGAAGGCCGTGATCGACGCCAAGCGCGGCAAGCTCTTCGCGAAGCTGATCAAGAACATCGAGGTCGCGGCGCGGATGGGTGGTGTCGATCTCGAGGGCAACCCGACCCTGTACGACGCCGTCCAGAAGGCCAAGAAGCAGTCGGTCCCGAACAAGAACATCGACTCGGCGATCAAGCGCGGCGGCGGCCTCGAGGCCGGTGGCGCCGACTACGAGACGATCATGTACGAGGGCTACGGCCCGAACGGCGTCGCGGTCCTCATCGAGTGCCTCACCGACAACCGCAACCGCGCCGCCTCCGACGTCCGCGTCGCCATGACCCGCAACGGCGGCTCCATGGCCGACCCGGGCTCGGTGTCGTACCTGTTCAACCGCAAGGGCGTCGTGATCGTCCCCAAGGGCGAGCTGACCGAGGACGACGTCCTCGCCGCCGTGCTGGACGCGGGCGCCGAGGAGGTCAACGACCTGGGCGAGTCCTTCGAGGTGCTCAGCGAGGCCACCGACCTGGTCGCGGTCCGCACCGCCCTCCAGGACGCCGGGATCGACTACGACTCCGCCGAGGCCAACTTCGTCCCGACCATGCAGGTCGAGCTGGACGAGGAGGGCGCCAAGAAGATCTTCAAGCTGATCGACGCGCTCGAGGACAGCGACGACGTGCAGAACGTCTTCGCCAACTTCGACGTCAGCGACGAGGTCATGGAGAAGGTCGACGCGTAACGCCGCCGCGAGCTGAGCGGACGCAACGGCTCAACGGGCCGACGGGACACGCCCCGTCGGCCCGTCGCCATGTCGGCCGTTGTCGGTGGCACCCGATAGCCTGCACAAACAGGCGATCGAAAGGGATCGAGGGGAGGGCGCGGTGCGCGTACTGGGGGTGGACCCCGGGCTGACCCGGTGCGGTGTCGGCGTCGTCGAAGGGGTCCCGGGGCGGCCGCTCACCATGGTCGGCGTCGGTGTCGTCCGCACGCCCGTGGACGCCGAGCTGGGGCACCGTCTCGTCGCGATCGAGCAGGGCATCGAGGCCTGGCTGGACGAACACCGGCCCGAATGCGTCGCCGTGGAGCGGGTGTTCAGCCAGCACAACGTCCGCACCGTCATGGGCACCGCCCAGGCCAGCGCCGTCGCCATGCTCTGCGCCGCCCGCCGTGGCATCCCCGTCGCCCTGCACACGCCGAGCGAGGTCAAGGCCGCCGTCACCGGCACCGGACGCGCCGACAAGGCCCAGGTCGGCGCCATGGTGACGCGGCTGCTCCGGCTCGACGCGCCCCCGAAACCGGCCGACGCGGCGGACGCCCTCGCGCTCGCCATCTGCCACATCTGGCGCGCCCCCGCCCAGAACCGCCTCCAGCAGGCCGTCGCCCTGCACGCAGCCAAAGCAACGAAAGGCCGCCCCGCATGATCGCCTTCGTCAGCGGCCCGGTCGCCGCCCTCGCCCCCGACTCCGCGGTGGTGGAGGTCGGCGGGATCGGCATCGCCGTTCAGTGCACGCCCAACACCCTGTCCGGACTGCGCATGGGCCAGCAGACCAAGCTCGCCACCTCGCTGGTCGTACGGGAGGACTCGCTCACCCTGTACGGCTTCGTGGACGACGACGAGCGTCAGGTCTTCGAGCTGCTGCAGACGGCGAGCGGAGTCGGCCCGCGCCTGGCCCAGGCGATGCTGGCGGTGCACAGCCCGGACGCCCTGCGCAGGGCGGTCGCCACCGGGGACGAGAAGGCACTGATCGCCGTCCCCGGCATCGGCAGGAAGGGCGCCCAGAAGCTGCTGCTGGAGCTCAAGGACCGGCTCGGCGAGCCCCTCGGCGCCCCCGCGATCGGCGCTCCTGTCAGCCAGGGCTGGCGCGACCAGCTGCACGCCGCCCTCATCGGCCTCGGGTACGCCACCCGGGAGGCCGACGAGGCGGTGGCCGCCGTGACCCCGCAGGCGGAGGCGGCCGGCGGCAGCCCGCAGGTCGGCCAGCTGCTGAAGGCCGCCCTGCAGACCCTCAACCGCGCCCGCTGACCCATCTGCGCCACCCCTGCTAGGAGACCTCGTGAACTGGGACGACCCGACCGACCCCCCCGCCCCCGAGCGGCTGGTCGGTTCTGTCGCCGACCGTGAGGACCAGGCCGTCGAGGCCGCCCTGCGCCCCAAGGACCTGGGCGAGTTCATCGGCCAGGAGAAGGTCCGTGAACAGCTCGACCTGGTCCTGCGCGCCGCCCGCGCGCGCGGCGCCACCGCCGACCACGTGCTGCTCTCCGGCGCCCCCGGCCTCGGCAAGACCACCCTCTCGATGATCATCGCGGCCGAGATGGGCGCCCCGATCCGCATCACCTCCGGCCCCGCCATCCAGCACGCCGGCGACCTGGCCGCGATCCTGTCCTCCCTCCAGGAGGGCGAGGTCCTCTTCCTCGACGAGATCCACCGGATGTCCCGGCCCGCCGAGGAGATGCTGTACATGGCGATGGAGGACTTCCGTGTCGACGTCATCGTCGGCAAGGGCCCCGGCGCCACCGCCATCCCCCTCGACCTGCCCCCCTTCACCCTGGTCGGCGCCACCACGCGCGCGGGCCTGCTGCCGCCCCCGCTGCGCGACCGCTTCGGCTTCACCGCGCACATGGAGTTCTACGAGCCCACCGAGCTGGAGCGCGTCATCCACCGCTCGGCGAACCTCCTCGACGTGGAGATCCAGGCCGACGGCGCCGCCGAGATCGCCGGCCGTTCCCGCGGCACACCCCGTATCGCCAACCGCCTGCTGCGCCGGGTGCGCGACTACGCCCAGGTCAAGGCCGACGGGATCATCACCCGGGACATCGCGGCCGCGGCCCTCGCGGTTTACGAGGTCGACGCCCGCGGCCTCGACCGCCTCGACCGCGGTGTGCTGGAGGCTCTGCTCAAGCTTTTCGGCGGCGGCCCGGTCGGCCTGTCGACCCTCGCCGTCGCGGTGGGGGAGGAGCGCGAGACCGTGGAGGAAGTGGCCGAGCCCTTCCTCGTACGGGAGGGACTGCTCGCCCGCACCCCCCGCGGCCGGGTCGCCACGCCCGCCGCGTGGGCGCATCTCGGCCTCACGCCACCGCGCTCGGCTACTGCGGGAAACGGACAACAAGACCTGTTCGGGACGTGATGCCATTGTGACGGCGCGGGCATTGGCCGGGTCAGGAACCCAGGTGCCATGCTGAGCGTTGTTCCATGCGCGCGGACTCGCTTAGACTCCGCCGATGCCGCCTTTGTCGGCGGTATACATACCCCCATCCATCAGGCCGCCGTCCGCCGCGGTCGTGCGAAGGAAATTCCGTCCCGTGAATATCACCATGCTCCTCCCGTTCATCGTGCTCATCGGGGCCATGTTCCTCATGACCCGCTCGGCCAAGCGCAAGCAGCAGCAGGCCGCGAACATGCGCAACGAGATGCAGCCCGGCAGCGGCGTCCGCACGATCGGGGGGATGTACGCGACGGTCAAGGAGGTCAACGAGGACACGGTCCTCCTCGACGCCGGTCCCGGTGTCGAGCTCCTCTTCGCGAAGAACGCCATCGGTTCCGTGCTCAGCGACGACGAGTACAACCGCATCGTGCACGGCATCGAGCACGACCTCAAGTCCGACTCCGACGTCGTCCCGGACGACGCCTCCTCCCTCACCGAGACCGACGACTCCGCCGACGAAGCTGCCGCCGCCTCCGACGACAAGTCCGTCGACCTCGGCAAGAAGGACGCGCCCGAGGAACCGGCCGACGAGCCCGTCGCCGCCGAGGCGAAGCCGGACGAGGAGCCGAAGAAGACCGACGGCGACTCCGAGTCGAAGTAGCCACGTCCAGAGGGCGTGTGGCAGACCTCCCGCGCCCCGGGACGTGTGCGTCTCGCACACGGGGATCCCGACACCATGTCATGGCCGCCACCACGCCGACCGGGCGCGGGGCGGCCCGAGAGGGAGTACGAGAAGGTGGCAGCACCTAAAAAGGGCCGGAGCGCGAGCGCCCAGAGCAAGCCAGGGCGCTCGCTGGCCCTCATCCTGATCGCCATCGTGGCGCTCACCGGAGGGATGTTCGCCTCCGGGCACACCACTCCGCGTCTCGGCATCGACCTGGCCGGTGGTACGAGCATCACGCTCCGGGCGGTCCCGGAGAAGGGCCAGGAATCCGCGATCAACAAGGCCAACATGGACACCGCGGTCGACATCATGAACCGCCGTGTCAATGGTCTTGGTGTCTCGGAGGCCGAGGTTCAGACCCAGGGCGATCGAAACATCATCGTCAACATCCCCAAGGGCACGAACTCCAAGGAAGCGCGTCAGCAGGTCGGCACCACCGCCAAGCTGTACTTCCGTCCGGTCCTCGCCACCGAGATCTCCGGCGGCTCCGCGACAACCAGCCCCACGCCCAACGCCTCCGGCAGCGCCTCGGGCAAGCCGACGGACAAGGCCTCGCAGAAGGCCACGGGTAAGTCGTCGTCCTCCGCGACGCCCTCGGCCACCGCTACTTCGCAGGGCCGCGCGGTGACCGACGCGCTGAAGGCCGACTCGACTCCCAGCGCCACAGCTTCCTCCAGCGCGAAGGCCTCCTCCAGCCCCTCCCCGTCGGCGAGCGGCTCCTCCGCCGCAAGTGCTGCCGCGGCCAAGCTGCAGGCCCAGTACGCCGCCCTCGACTGCACCAAGAAGTCGGTCCGGGCAACCGCCGGCCAGGGTGCCAAGGCCACCGACCCCACCGTCGCCTGCGGCAAGAACTCCGGCGGCCAGTGGCAGAAGTACGTCCTTGGCCCGGCCGCGGTCGACGGCACGGACGTCAAGAAGGCCTCGGCCGTCTTCAACACCCAGTCCGCCGCCGGCTGGACCGTCACCATGGAGTTCACCTCCAAGGGCGCCAAGAAGTTCGGCGACATCACCGGTCAGCTGGCCAAGAACCAGCAGCCGCAGAACCAGTTCGCGATCGTCCTCGACGGTAACGTCGTCTCCGACCCGCGCGTCTCGGAGGCACTGACCGGCGGCAACGCGGAGATCACCGGTAGCTTCACCCAGGAGGAGGCGCAGAGCCTCGCCAACATGCTGTCGTACGGCGCCCTGCCGCTGACCTTCAAGGAGGACAGCGTCACCACGGTGACCGCGGCCCTGGGCGGCGAGCAGCTGCACGCCGGTCTCCTCGCCGGTGCGATCGGCCTCGCGCTGGTCGTGATCTACCTGCTGGTCTTCTACCGCGGCCTGTCGGTCATCGCGATCCCCTCGCTGATGGTCTCCGCGATCCTCACCTACGTGATCATGGCGCTGCTCGGCCCGACCATCGGTTTCGCGCTCAACCTCCCCGCCGTCTGCGGCGCGATCGTCGCGATCGGTATCACCGCGGACTCGTTCATCGTGTTCTTCGAACGCATCCGGGACGAGATCCGCGAGGGCCGCTCGCTGCGCCCCGCCGTCGAGCGGGCCTGGCCGCGCGCCCGACGCACCATCCTGGTCTCCGACTTCGTGTCGTTCCTCGCCGCCGCGGTGCTGTTCATCGTCACCGTCGGCAAGGTCCAGGGCTTCGCGTTCACCCTCGGTCTGACCACCGTGCTCGACGTGGTCGTCGTCTTCCTGTTCACCAAGCCGGTCATGACGCTCCTCGCCCGCCGGAAGTTCTTCGCGAACGGCCATAAGTGGTCCGGCCTCGACCCCAAGGCGCTGGGCGCCAAGCCGCCACTGCGCAGCACCCGCCGTACCCGTCCCGCCGGCCCCGTCGACCCGAAGGAGGCCTGAGATGTCGAAACTCGGCAGCCTCGGCGCCCGACTCCACCGCGGCGAGGTCGGCTACGACTTCGTCGGCAACCGCAAGATCTGGTACGGCGTCTCGATCCTGATCACCATCACGGCCATCCTCGGCCTGACGGTGCGGGGCCTGAACATGGGCATCGAGTTCCAGGGCGGCGCCGTCTTCACCACCCCGAAGCACACCAACGTCTCGGTCACCCAGGCCGAGTCCTACGCCCAGGACGCCTCCGGGCACCCCGCGGTCGTACAGAAGCTCGGTGACGGAACCCTGCGCATCCAGATCGCCGGCATCGACACCAACAAGTCCGACCAGATCAAGGACACGCTGGCCAAGGACCTGAACGTCGGCACCGAGAAGATCGCCGCCGACCTGGTCGGCCCCAGCTGGGGCCAGCAGATCGCCGACAAGGCCTGGCAGGGTCTGGCGATCTTCATGGTTCTGGTCGTGATCTACCTGGCCATCGCGTTCGAGTGGCGGATGGCCCTGGCGGCGCTCGTCGCCCTGATCCACGACATCACGATCACGACCGGTATCTACGCCCTGGTCGGATTCGAGGTCACGCCGGGCACGGTGATCGGTCTGCTGACGATCCTCGGTTACTCGCTCTACGACACGGTCGTCGTCTTCGACAGCCTCAAGGAGCAGACGAAGGACATCACCAAGCAGACCCGCTGGACCTACAGCGACGTCGCCAACCGCTCGATCAACGGCACGTTGATGCGCTCCATCAACACCACGGCGGTGGCGCTGTTGCCGGTCGCGGCCCTGCTGTTCATCGGTGGCGGTTTCCTCGGCGCCGGTACGCTCAACGACATCTCGCTGTCGCTGTTCGTCGGCCTCGCAGCCGGCGCGTACTCCTCGATCTTCATCGCCACGCCGCTCGTCGCCGACCTCAAGGAGCGCGAGCCGCAGATGAAGGCCCTGCGCAAGCGCGTCCTCGCCAAGCGGGCCCAGGCCGCCGCGGAGGGCGCGCAGGCCCGGCCCGAGACCGCGGACACCTACGGCGACGAGCCCGAGGACGCCGCTCCCGCGGTCGTCGGGCCGCGCAACCAGCCCGCGTCCCGCAACCGGGGCCGCGGCCGACCCTCGGGGAAGCGCCGATGACTGACGTCGAGGAGCTGTTGCTCAGCCGCATCCGTGACGTCGCGGACTACCCGGAGCCGGGCGTGCTGTTCAAGGACATCACCCCGCTCCTGGCGGACGCGGCGGCGTTCACGGTTCTGACCGACGCGCTGGCCGGTATCGCCGCGAACACCGGCGCCACGAAGGTCGTCGGTCTCGAGGCGCGCGGCTTCATCCTGGGTGCCCCGGTGGCCGTCCGTGCCGGCCTCGGCTTCATCCCCGTACGCAAGGCGGGCAAGCTCCCCGGAGCGACCCTCAGCCAGGCGTACGATCTGGAGTACGGCTCGGCGGAGATCGAGGTCCACGCGGAGGACCTGTCGGCCGGGGACCGGATCCTCATCGTCGACGACGTCCTCGCCACGGGCGGCACGGCGGAGGCCTCGATCCAGCTGATCCGCAGGACGGGCGCGGAGGTGGCGGGCCTCGCGGTTCTGATGGAACTGGCCTTCCTCAACGGCCGCTCCCGCCTGGAACCAGCTCTGGAAGGCGCTCCCCTGGAGGCGCTGCTCGTCGTCTGACCGGGCTGCCACGGCACGTCTCGGTGCCTTGGGGCGCGACGCCTCGCAAGGGGCGGTCCCCGGAGGAATCCGGGGACCGCCCCTTGCGTTTCTCGGGTGGACGGGTCTCACATCGTCCTGCAGGCGATGCCGGGGCCCAGGATCGCTACCATGGGTCCTCCGGAGCCTGACCGGGGGACCCGGATCGCGCACGAGGAGTCCTCTTGCCAGACGAGGCCCAGCACCTGACCGCCGCCAAGCCCGAGTCCGCCTCGGCAGCCGCGGCCAAGCCCGCGCCGAGCGCATCGCACCCGACGAACGACAGCGCCGGGCCGGTCGAGCACGCCCAGTCGGCCCCTGTCGACAAGTCGGCCGATGAGTCGCGCCCCAAGCCGGCCCCGCCCGAGCACGCCCAGGCGCCCGCGGTCCGTCCCAACACCGGCCAGCCCGCCCGCTCCGGTTCCTCCAACCGCGTCCGTGCCCGCCTCGCCCGCCTCGGCGTCCAGCGCTCCAACCCGTACAACCCGGTCCTGGAGCCGCTGCTGCGGATAGTGCGCAGCAACGACCCGAAGATCGAGACGGCCACCCTCCGCCAGATCGAGAACGCCTACCAGGTCGCCGAGCGCTGGCACCGCGGCCAGAAGCGCAAGAGCGGCGACCCGTACATCACGCACCCCCTCGCGGTGACCACGATCCTCGCCGAGCTGGGCATGGATCCGGCCACCCTGATGGCGGGCCTGCTGCACGACACCGTCGAGGACACCGAGTACGGCCTCGACCAGCTGCGCCGCGACTTCGGCGACTCGGTCGCCCTGCTCGTCGACGGCGTCACCAAGCTGGACAAGGTCAAGTTCGGCGAGGCCGCGCAGGCCGAGACCGTGCGCAAGATGGTCGTGGCCATGGCCAAGGACCCCCGCGTCCTGGTCATCAAGCTCGCCGACCGGCTGCACAACATGCGCACCATGCGCTACCTCAAGCGCGAGAAGCAGGAGAAGAAGGCGCGCGAGACCCTCGAGATCTACGCGCCGCTCGCCCACCGTCTCGGCATGAACACCATCAAGTGGGAGCTGGAGGACCTCGCCTTCGCGATCCTCTACCCCAAGATGTACGACGAGATCGTACGGCTGGTGGCCGAGCGGGCACCGAAGCGTGACGAGTACCTGGCCATAGTGACCGACGAGGTGCAGCAGGACCTGCGCGCGGCCCGCATCAAGGCGACCGTCACCGGCCGCCCGAAGCACTACTACAGCGTCTACCAGAAGATGATCGTACGAGGCCGCGACTTCGCGGAGATCTACGACCTGGTGGGCATCCGCGTCCTCGTCGACACGGTCCGCGACTGCTATGCCGCCCTCGGCACCGTGCACGCGCGATGGAACCCGGTCCCCGGCCGGTTCAAGGACTACATCGCGATGCCCAAGTTCAACATGTACCAGTCGCTGCACACGACGGTCATCGGCCCCAACGGCAAGCCGGTCGAGCTGCAGATCCGCACCTTCGACATGCACCGCCGCGCCGAGTACGGCATCGCCGCGCACTGGAAGTACAAGCAGGAGGCCGTCGCCGGCGCCTCCAAGGTGCGTACCGACGTGCCCAGGGCCGGCAAGAAGGACGACCACCTCAACGACATGGCGTGGCTGCGCCAGCTGCTCGACTGGCAGAAGGAGACCGAGGACCCGGGCGAGTTCCTGGAGTCCCTGCGCTTCGACCTGTCCCGCAACGAGGTCTTCGTCTTCACCCCCAAGGGTGACGTCATAGCGCTCCCGGCGGGTGCCACCCCGGTGGACTTCGCCTACGCGGTCCACACGGAGGTGGGCCACCGGACGATAGGAGCGCGGGTCAACGGCAGGCTCGTACCGCTGGAGTCGACCCTCGACAACGGTGACCTGGTGGAGGTCTTCACCTCCAAGGCGGCCGGCGCCGGACCGTCCCGGGACTGGCTCGGCTTCGTCAAGTCGCCGCGCGCCCGCAACAAGATCAGAGCCTGGTTCTCCAAGGAGCGCCGCGACGAGGCCATCGAGCAGGGCAAGGACGCCATCGTCCGCGCGATGCGCAAGCAGAACCTGCCGATCCAGCGCATCCTCACCGGCGACTCGCTGGTCACCCTCGCACACGAGATGCGCTACCCGGACATCTCCGCGCTGTACGCGGCGATCGGCGAGGGCCATGTCTCCGCGCAGAATGTCGTGCAGAAACTGGTCTCCGCGCTCGGCGGCGAGGAGGCGGCCACCGAGGAGATCGACGAGTCGGTCCCGCCGACCCGCAGTCGCCGCAAGCGGCGCTCCAGCGCGGACCCGGGCGTCATCGTCAAGGGCGTAGAGGACGTGTGGGTCAAGCTGGCCCGCTGTTGTACGCCCGTCCCCGGCGACCCGATCATCGGCTTCGTCACCCGGGGTAGTGGCGTATCGGTTCACCGGAGCGACTGTGTGAACGTGGAGTCACTGTCCCGGGAGCCGGAGCGCATCCTCGACGTCGAGTGGGCGCCCACCCAGTCCTCGGTCTTCCTGGTCGCCATCCAGGTCGAGGCGCTGGACCGCTCCCGGCTGCTGTCGGACGTCACCCGTGTCCTGTCCGACCAGCACGTCAACATCCTCTCCGCGGCCGTCCAGACCTCCCGCGACCGCGTCGCCACCTCCCGCTTCACCTTCGAGATGGGCGACCCGAAGCACCTGGGACACGTCCTGAAGGCCGTACGGGGCGTCGAGGGCGTCTATGACGTGTACCGGGTGACCTCGGCCCGCAGGTCGTAGGGCGGACGACGAAGCAGAACGAAGCAGACGACGAGGAGGGCCCCGCACCGGCCGGTGCGGGGCCCTCCTTTTCAGCTTGGGAGGCGGGATCAGCCGCCGAACTCCTGCAGACCCTTCAGGGCCTGGTCCAGCAGGGCCTGGCGGCCCTCCAGCTCACGCTGGAGCTTGTCGGCCTTGGCGGTGTTGCCCTGGGCACGCGCCTGCTCGATCTGGCCCTTGAGCTTGTCCACGGCGGCCTGGAGCTGGCCGGTCAGCCCCTCGGCACGCGCGCGTGCCTCCGGGTTGGTGCGGCGCCACTCGGCCTCCTCGGCCTCCTGGATGGCCCGCTCCACGGCGTGCATCCGGCCCTCGACCTTGGGGCGCGCGTCGCGCGGGACGTGGCCGATGGCCTCCCAGCGCTCGTTGACCGAGCGGAAGGCGGCCCGGGCGGCCTTCAGATCGGTCACCGGGAGGATCTTCTCGGCCTCCTCGGCCAGCTCCTCCTTGAGCTTCAGGTTCTCGGACTGCTCGGCGTCCCGCTCCGCGAAGACCGAGCTGCGGGCGGCGAAGAACACGTCCTGGGCGCCGCGGAAGCGGTTCCACAGGTCGTCCTCGTGCTCGCGCTGGGCGCGGCCCGCGGCCTTCCACTCCGTCATCAGCTCGCGGTAGCGCGCGGCCGTCGGACCCCAGTCCGTCGAACCGGACAGCGCCTCGGCCTCGGAGACCAGCCGCTCCTTGGCCTTGCGGGCCTCCTCGCGCTGCGCGTCCAGCGACGCGAAGTGGGCCTTGCGGCGCTTGGAGAAAGCCGAGCGGGCGTGCGAGAACCGGTGCCACAGCTCGTCGTCCGACTTGCGGTCCAGCCGCGGCAGACCCTTCCAGGTGTCCACCAGCGCCCGCAGCCGCTCACCCGCCGCCCGCCACTGGTCGGACTGCGCCAGCTGCTCCGCCTCGCTGACCAGCGCCTCCTTGGCGTGCCGAGCCTCGTCCGACTGCTTGGCCCGCTGCTGCTTGCGCTCCTCGCGCCGCGCGTCGACCGTCTCGACCAGCTTGTCCAGCCGTTGCCGCAGGGCGTCCAGGTCGCCGACCGCGTGATGCGCGTCGACTTGCTCACGGATGTGGTCGATCGCCGTCTGCGCGTCCTTCGCGGACAGGTCGGTCGTCTTCACTCGCTTCTCGAGGAGGCCGATCTCCACAACCAGGCCCTCGTACTTGCGCTCGAAATAGGCCAGCGCCTCCTCGGGGGAGCCTGCCTGCCAGGAACCGACGACCTGCTCGCCGTCGGCCGTACGCACGTACACGGTCCCCGTCTCGTCGACGCGGCCCCACGGGTCGCTGCTCACAGCGCCTCCTCCACATGATGCCTGCGGAGGGCTTCAGTACCCCCGGGCATCGTCCACAGTTTCGTCACGGCCAACATAGGCGACCGGCGGGTTGCCTGTCCGCATCCCGCGCGACCGAAATTTCGCACCTCGGGGTCGGGATTCGGTCCCGACGCGATCAGGATTTGGTGACCGTTGCCTTGTTGATCACGACGGTCGCGTTGGGCGCCCCGTCGCCCTGGCCCGTGCTCTCGCCGGCCGCCGCGATCTTCTTCAGAATCTTCAGGCCCGAGGCTGAAATCGTACCGAAAGGCGTGTAGCTCGGGGGAAGCTGACTGTCCTGGTAGACGAGGAAGAACTGGCTGCCGCCGGTGTGCTTCTGGCCGGTGTTCGCCATCGCGACCGTGCCCGCGGGGTAGACCCCGCCCTTCAGGCTTTTGTCCTTGAGGTTCTCGTCCGGGATCGTGTAGCCGGGACCGCCGCTGCCGCTGCCCGTCGGGTCGCCGCACTGCAGCACGTAGATGCCGTTGGTGGTGAGCCGGTGGCACTTGGTGTGGTCGAAGAAGCCCTTCGACGCCAGGAAGTCGAACGAGTTCACGGTGTGCGGGGCCGCCGACGTCTTCAGCGCGATGTCGATGTCACCGCACGTCGTGGCGAGCTTCATCGTGTACTTCGCCGACGTGGCGATGGTCATCGCCGGCTCCTTCTTCCAGCTCAGCTTCTTCACCGAGCCCTCGGCCGGCTTCGCGCACGGGTCCGGGGCCTTGCTGCTCGGAGCCGCGCTCGGGGTGGTCTCCGAGCTGGCGTTCGCCTTCTTGCCGTCCTTCAGGACCCCGGTCGTGTAGATCGCGACGCTGCCTATCAGGATCACGCCGAGCACCGACGCGATCACCGAGTTGCGCATGCGCGCCTTGCGCCGCGCCTCCGTGCGCCGCTGCTGCTGCCGCAAGAACTTCTCCCGCGCGAGCTGCCGCTTCCGCTGTTCCTGGGTGACCACGGGGTTTTCTCCTCATGCGTCTCGTACGCCGACTGGGACGCGTGCGTCTGGTGAGCCGAGCGCCTGCGTGTGCCCCGTACCGTATATGGGTTCGCTGAGGATTCGGCAGCGCCGGTAGGCTCTGACGACAGCTGTAGCCATTCGTTGACAGCAGCTGTAGCCGCCCGTAATCGACACCACGAAGGACGATCGTGCTCATTGCCGGGTTCCCCGCCGGGGCCTGGGGGACGAACTGTTATCTCGTCGCCCCGGCCGTCGGTGAGGAGTGCGTGATCATCGACCCCGGCCACCAGGCCGCCCAAGGCGTCGAGGAAGCGCTGAAGAAGCATCGGCTCAAGCCCGTCGCCGTCGTCCTCACCCATGGCCACATCGACCATGTGGCCTCGGTCGTCCCGGTGTGCGGCGCGCACGACGTCCCCGCGTGGATCCACCCCGAGGACCGCTACATGATGGCGGACCCGGAGAAAGCGCTCGGCCGTTCCATCGGGATGCCGCTGATGGGCGAGCTGACCGTGGGGGAGCCGGACGACGTCAGGGAGCTGACCGACGGCGCGAAGCTGGCGCTCGGGGGTCTGGAGTTCTCCGTCGCGCACGCGCCCGGCCATACCAAGGGGTCGGTGACCTTCCAGATGCCCGAGACCACGGACATCCCTTCCGTGTTCTTCTCCGGGGATCTGCTCTTCGCCGGCTCCATCGGACGCACCGACCTGCCCGGCGGTGACCTGGCCGAGATGCTCGACTCGCTGGCCCGTGTGTGCCTGCCGCTCGACGACTCGACCGTGGTGCTGTCCGGCCACGGCCCCCAGACGACCATCGGCCAGGAGCGTGCCACCAACCCCTATCTGCGGCAGGTGGCCGCCGGCCCGGGAGCGGATGTCGACGCTCCCCGACGAGGAATGTGACGAGAGACTTCCGTGAGCACCTTTCAGGCCCCCAAGGGCACGTACGACCTGATCCCGCCCGACAGCGCCAAGTACCTGGCGGTCCGCGAGGCGATCGCAGCGCCCCTGCGCAACTCCGGCTACGGCTACATCGAGACGCCCGGCTTCGAGAGCGTTGAGCTCTTCGCGCGCGGTGTCGGTGAGTCGACCGACATCGTGACCAAGGAGATGTACGCCTTCGAGACCAAGGGCGGCGACAAGCTGGCGCTGCGTCCCGAGGGAACGGCGTCCGTGCTGCGGGCGGCGCTTGAGGCCAACCTGCACAAGCTGGGCAATCTGCCGGTCAAGCTCTGGTACTCCGGCTCGTACTACCGCTACGAGCGCCCCCAGAAGGGACGCTACCGGCACTTCTCCCAGGTCGGGGCCGAGGCGATCGGCGCGGAGGACCCGGCGCTGGACGCCGAGCTGATCATCCTGGCGGACCAGGCGTACCGCTCGCTGGGACTCAGCGACTTCCGGATCCTGCTCAACAGCCTGGGCGACAAGGAGTGCCGGCCGGTGTACCGGGCCGCGCTGCAGGACTTCCTGCGCGGGCTGGACCTCGACGAGGACACCCTGCGCCGCGCCGAGATCAACCCGCTGCGTGTCCTGGACGACAAGCGTGAGTCGGTCCAGAAGCAGCTGGGTGACGCCCCGCTCCTGCGCGACTACCTCTGCGACGCCTGCAAGGCGTACCACGAGGAGGTCCGCGAACTGATCACCGCCGCGGGCGTGGCCTTCGAGGACGATCCGAAGCTGGTCCGCGGGCTGGACTACTACACCCGTACGACCTTCGAGTTCGTCCACGACGGTCTGGGCTCGCAGTCCGCGGTGGGCGGCGGCGGCCGTTACGACGGACTGTCGGAGATGATCGGCGGCCCCGCGCTGCCGTCCGTGGGTTGGGCCCTCGGCGTCGACCGCACGGTCCTGGCGCTGGAGGCCGAGGGCGTCGAGCTCGAACTCCCCTCCACCACCAGCGTGTTCGCGGTGCCGCTGGGGGAGGAGGCCCGCCGGATCCTGTTCGCCAAGGTCACCGAGCTGCGCAAGCTCGGCATCGCGGCCGACTTCTCCTACGGCGCCAAGGGGCTCAAGGGCGCGATGAAGAACGCCAACCGCAGTGGCGCCCGCTACACGATCGTCGCCGGCGAGCGCGACCTCGCCGAGGGTGTCGTCCAGCTCAAGGACATGGAGTCGGGCGAGCAGACGGCGATCGGCGTCAACGAGATCGTGGCGGAACTGGAGTCACGGCTCGGCTAGGACAGCACCCTTGGCGTTCCCCCAACTCGCCGCCGTCAGGCGGCAGTTGGGGTCGTCCAGGTAAACGCTTCTTGATGTTCGCGAACGAGCGTGCGCGACCTGCGTACGCTCCCGGGCATGAAGCTCTTCCGGTCGCGCGGCGGCAACGACGGCCCGCAGACGACGAGTTCCCCCTTGGCCGGGCCCACCGCCCTGTTCCAGGCGGGGCGTTACGCCGAGGCGGAGGCCGAGGCCCGTGCCCTGGCCGCGAACGACTCCCGGTACGCGCCGCTCGCGCTGAGCGTCGCGGCGCGGTCGGCGGGAGCCCAGGGCCGTCATGCCGAGGCTCTCGCCGAGTACGACGCCCTCCTGCCGACGTTCGGCAAGGGGCTCGGTGCCGAACATCCGCAGACCCTGATGCTGCGCTCGAACCGCGCCCAGACGCTGATCGCGCTCGGCCGGCACGCGGAGTGCGAGGCGGAGTGCGCGGCCGTCGCCCGGACCGCGGCGCGCGGTACGGGGCCGGAGTCGGCGCTCATCGCGGCGGCGGCCCGCATCGGACAGATCTACGCCGTCAACGCGCAGGACCGCCACACCGAGGCCGAGGCGCTCGCCCGCGAGGCTCTCGCGGACCATCACACGCCGGACCGGGTCACGGTCGGGCTGCGCCTGGGCCTGGCCCGCAGCCTCAACAGCCAGGGCCGCCACGAGGAAGCCCTTCGGGAGGCGGAGAGCACCGAGCAGCTGAGCCGCAGCCTGTCCGAGGACCAGCGCCGCCAGGAGGCCGGTGCCGTCGACGTGGCGCTGGCGACCGCCCTGCTGGGGCTGGGCCGTGACGCCGAGGCGCGCCCCCGTGCCCAGGCCGCCCACGACGCCTGCGTGACCGCCTTCGGCCCCGGCCACTACCGCACCACCGAGGCCCGCGCCCTCCTCGACCGCGTCGACGGCATCTGAGCACCCGCGTCCCACTGCTCGAGGAGCCCGTGCCGCATGGCGCTGGTGACGGCGGCCGTATGGTCGTCGACGTCCAACTTGCCGATGGCGCGCAGCAGATGGTCTTCGCCGTCGGCTCGCCGATGCTGTGTTCATGTGCGGCTGTCGCCGGGCGGGGGGGGTGCCCCTATCTCTTTCGTCAAGGGGCGGGGCGGTTGATTGGTGATGTTTCAGGCGGCTTGGGGGACGGCTTGAGGTTCGAAGAACGTG
>NZ_JBEXXQ010000073.1:0-46505 GCF_040630525.1 Streptomyces sp. NPDC005799 | reverse complement strand
CAGGGACTCTTCATCTGCCGGGGGTGCGGGGTCGTTGCCCACGCCGACCGGAATGCTTCCCACAACATCGCCACCCGTGGCGAGAGCGTGTGGAATGCGGGGCGTGAGTCACGCGCCCCTGCCACCCGGTAGGGGTGTCTGGACGGAGGAGTCAACCCAGCAGCCAGCTGGGCGCTACCTCCAAGCCCGGTCCTTCAGGGCCGGGTCAAGTTGACCCGCGCCTCGGTGCGGGTGGTGAAGGTGCGCCGGTAGACATACGCGGCCTTGAGTACGCTGTTGAACGCCTCGCTGACGGCAGTCGAAACACGAGCCGACACGGCCCATGGACTGGGTCACGCCGAGCCAGCGGCAGGCCCGTTTGAAGCGCCGTGACTGGTATTGGGCTGCCTCGGTCCGAGTGGAAGAGCGCGCCCCTGACGTCGCCGCCGCGGGTGGCCGCGGCCATATGCAGGGAGGCGACGACCAGCTCCGCGTCGTGGCGCTCGCCCATCGCGTAGCCGAGCAGGCGGCGCGAGAACAGATCGATCACGGTGGCCAGGTACAGCTTGCCCTCGCTGGTGACGATCTCCGCCATATGCGGGTCTTCGAAGTTAGGCGGGGTGCGATGTCCGTCGTTGGTCGTGCTTGTCACGCAGTGTGAGTGATTGGCTGTCCGGACCCGGGGCGCAAGGCGCCCGTGGCCATAAACGATCATGACTGTTCTCTACGCAGCTTGATCACATGGAACCACGGGCTTGGACAACAATACGACGAAGCTGTTGGACCTCGACGGCCTGGCCGTGGAGCGGATCGAGTGTCTGGCGGACGGTACCCGGCGGGTGCACCTGGTCACCGCGGACGAGACCGCGAGGGCCTGCCCGTCCTGCGGGACGTTGGCTTTACGGGTGAGGGGCCTGGTCCGCACCCGGCCACGTGATCTCCCCTACGGGGAACGGGGATTGGAGCTGACATGGCTCAAACGCCGCTGGTACTGCCATGAACCGGACTGCACCCGAAAATCCTTCACGGAGCAGGTGCCCCAGATTCCGGCGGGTGCCCGGATCACTGCCCGGCTGCGTCGGGCCGCGGCCCTGCGGGTGCGTGATGCCGGCTCCACCGTCGTCCAGGCCGCCCGCGACCTGCGCATCTCCTGGCCAACGGTGATGTCCGCATTCCGCACGGCCTCCGGTGAGGTGACCGAGGCCGAGCTGCCCGAGGTGGAGGTGCTGGGCGTGGACGAGACGAGGCGCGGGCGGCCCCGCTGGGAGCAGGACCCCGACACCGGGAAGTGGCAGCTGACCCGGGACCGCTGGCACACCGGCTTCGTCGACGCCCTCGGCACTGGCGCTCTCCTCGGC
Organism: Streptomyces sp. NPDC005799; assembly: GCF_040630525.1. Taxonomy (NCBI): domain Bacteria; kingdom Bacillati; phylum Actinomycetota; class Actinomycetes; order Kitasatosporales; family Streptomycetaceae; genus Streptomyces; species Streptomyces sp. NPDC005799. The sequence continues at coordinate 45,168 of NZ_JBEXXQ010000073.1, read as the reverse complement.
CAGGTCGAGGGACGCAGCGCCGCCGACGTCCTGGCCTGGCTGTTCACCACCCCACTGACCTGGCGCACGAACATCCGCTACGCCGCCATCGACATGTCCGCCACCTACCACGCCGCAATCCGCACCGGCCTGCCCCACGCGGTGATCGTGGTCGACCACTTCCATGTAGTCCAGCTCGCCAACAAGATGCTCTCCACTGTTCGGCGCCGCACCACCGCCGAAGTCCGGGACCGACGCGGACGCGCTACCGACCCGGAGTGGAAGGCCCGCAACCGCCTCCTGCGTAACCGCGAAGACCTCACCGACGAGCAGTTCGAACGGATGTGGAACCCACTCCTGGACGAAGGACCGATCGGACAACGACTCCTCACCGCCTGGATCGCCAAGGAGAGCTTGCGCACCCTGCTCGCACTGGCCCGCACCGGCGCCGACCGCGAACAAATCGGCCACGCCAGATGGAAGTTCCTCACCTGGTACGCGGACAGCGACATCCCCGAGGTCACCAAACTCGCTGCCACCTCGAGTCCTTCGCGTACAGGTCCCGGCCGTTGACGGTGGCGCGGTGGACGTAGCCGGTGACGGAGGGGACATGATCGGTAAGGGTCATCGTTTGGCCGGGCCAGAGCTCGCCCGCAGCGCGGCGAATGCGGTCGGCGCTGAGCGCGAACAGGTCGCGGGCTTGCGGTAAGGCGGTGCCAATCAAGGTTCCTCCTCGACGATCAGCGCGGTACCGATGTGGGGCCGCCCACCCGGTGCAGAGAGGCCGGTCGGACAGCGGCGGGCTGTCGTTCCCCGGACCGCCGTCCGGTCCTGGGAGCGGGGTGCTGGGCCCTGCCGCCGATGGGGGAGTTACACCCGGAGGCAGGGTGTATCAGCGGATGCCGCGTTGCCGCTCCATGTCAGTGACGTGCCTGCGGTGCCAGGCGAGTTCGGCGCGCGACGCCTGGGCGTAGTGCCGCACCACGTCCTTGCCGACCAGGAGCTGGGCGATGGTGCTGTTGTCGAAGTACGTGAGGGCTTCACTGAGGTCGGTAAAGAGCGGCCCCGTCGCCTGGTCCTGGTAGGCGTCCCCGTCGCAGGCCGGCCGGGCGGTCAGCCGCTCCTCGATGCCGTGGGCCATCGCCGCCACGTAGGCGGCGAGCGCGAGGTAGGCGTTGGCGTCCGCGCCTTTTCCAACTGCGTTCTGAGTGTCCGTGTCATCCGTTTGGGGCTGCGTGGGCGTGGTTCCGTGCCTGTTAACCGACTGCATCAGTTGTCTCCATCACGTGGACGGGATGGGGGGAGCGATGGTGCGGAGCCGAGTGGTTGTTGGGGACTTGAGGGTTCAGGTGCTGGTGCGGTCGGGTGGTGGCCGGTCGTACACGATCCTGTGGCCGGACGGCTCGGTGGATGGGGAAGCGGACTCCTACCTCAGGCCGTTCGATGGCTCGGGGTCGCAGAAGACGTACGCCTACTCCCTCGTGGATCACCTGCGGTGGCGGGTCCGGGAGGGCCTGACCACCGAGACGGTGACGATGCTGGACCTGCACCGCTACATGGGGGCGGTGGGGGCAAAGGTCCCGATGCCGTACGGGCAGCCGTGGCGGATGCCGCCGAAGAAGCCGTACGGCGCCTCGGCCCTCCAGGTCGCCGCTGCGTGTCTGAAGGGCTTCTACCTTCACAACTGCGCCGGCAACGGCGTCAACGACGAGCTGCGGGCGGCACTGTCGGTGGGGCGTCTGCCGACCAAGGCGGACCGCCGCCGGTCCTTCCTGGGACACCTGAAGACCTCGATGCCCGCCAACCCTCTGGCACCGTCGCGGCCGCCGAGGCGCCGGCACCCGAAGATGCTGCCGGACGGGGCCAAGCCGGAGCTGCTGGAGATCGTGAACACGGCCCGAGACAAGATGGTCGTGCGGTGGCTTTCCGACACGAGCCTGCGGATCGGCGGGCTGACCGGGCTGCACCTGGTGGACCTGCACCTGCGGGAGAACGCGGACTGCGGGGAGTGCAAGAGTCCTCATCTGCATGTCTGCCATCGATGGGGTAATCCGAACGGAGCGGCAGCCAAGATCAAACCGGCCTGGAAGCCGGTGAACGGGGTGATTACCGGCGGGGAGATCTACCGCGTCAGCCCTGCCATGATCAGCAGCTACTTCACCTACATGACGACCGAGTACGCGCAGTACGCCGCCGGGCACGGCATGTTGTTGATCCAGTTGGCCGGCCCGAACCGGGGTGAGCCCTGGTCGGCGGATGCGGCCCGCGGCATGCTGCGGCGGGCCGGACGCCGCGCGGAGTTGCCCGGGCGGATCAAGCCGCAGGCATTCCGACACCAGATCACCAACGACATCCTGGACGTCTCCAACGACCCGATGGTGGCGAAGGTGGCCGGCAACTGGGCATCGGCCCAGATGGTGGATGAGGTCTACGGGCATCCGGACCTCCACTCACCGCAGTTCACCGCCGCCTTGCAGGCCATCTGGGGTGAGAAGGTGTGACCGCCCCGCTGTTGAAGCTCATCGCGAACCCGGCCGCGGAAACCCGCACAACCCCGGACCGGCTGGAGATCCTTCATGCTCTGATCGCGGCGCCGACCTTCGACCCGGTGCTGCGCGAGGACGTGATCCGGATCGTGCCGGACCACCCGGTATACGGGTGGTGTTGCCCGGTTTCCGGATGCGAGCGGTCCCGCGCCACGTGGGGAGAGTTCTGCTGCGAGCACAGTGTCGAGTGGTCCGCGGTTCAGCGCAACGGTGACAGCATCGTCGACTTCCTCCGCAAGGCCAAGCCGTTGAAGGCGAAGGGCACTCGTGCCTTCGGTCCGTGCCTGATCTGCCCCCACGCATTGGCCCACCGCAGCGACGGGCTGTGCTATCTGCACGCAAGCAAGCTGGGTAAATGGCGTTCCAACCGGCGGCGAAGGGGACAGCAGGCGAGCTTCGACGAGTGGGTTCTCTGGCAGCTGCCGTTCCCGGACTTCGGCGTGTGCCGGGTGTCGGCCTGCCCGCATCCGGGAGCCGACTGGCTCGGCCTGTGCGCGCATCACCTCTCGCGCTACACCCGGGAAGGAAAGCCCGGCGGCGCCGCAGCGGTGAATGACCAGAGCACGGGTGAGCCCCACCGGGTAGAGGTCGTCTACGCGGACGAGGCCGTCTTCCGGCGCTGGTGCGTACAGAGCGACGCGATCTGCAGGACGGACGGCGTCCTGAGCCTGCTGGGCTTGCGGCCACTGGCGCGGGCGGAGATCAAGTGGGGACTCTTCCACCATGCCCGGGGCCCTGCCGAAGGGGCCCGCTGGCCCCTCACCGTGGTTCAGCGCCTCGCCACCGAATGCCGTCGGCGGGGCGTCAACTCGCTGGCCGATCTTGTCCTTGAAGAGCTCCCTGAGCATCCACGCAACATCGCTCAGCTGATGCTTCGTCACCTGCGGCTCGTCTACTTCACCCGGCAGGACACCAGGGATGCCGGCTACATCGAGACCGAGCACTACGGGGTCCGTCTCACCAACCACAGAAGCCACATCGACCTGTCGGCCATCTCCCAACGCTGGCTTCGCGACCTGCTCTGGGACTGGACAGACCTGCGGCTGACGACCGATCCACCCCGCAGCGGGAGCCCGATCATCCGCCTGCGGCGCGCATGCGTGGAGATCAGCGCCTACCTCGAAGCCGAGGCGCCCGGAGGCGGCCACGACCCCACCGTGCTGACACAGGATCACATGCTCAGCTTCGTTGCCGACCAACGGCACCGAGCCGAACACGGGCTGAAGCCCCTCGGCGTGCACCACAGAACGGATCGCGGGGTCGCGCACGCCGCTGATGTCAACAAGTTGCAGGTGGCCCGCGTTTTCGACGGGATGCGTACCGTTCTGCGGGACGCCATGGATGCCGGCAGCGCAGAGCAGATCGGCCTCGCCCGCGAGTTCATTGTTGCCCTGCCCCCGGGCGGGAGCGGCAAGGGAAGGCGCCGCAGGCCCTTCTCCGACGACGTGGCGCGGGCACTGGCCGACGAGGAGAACTTGAAGTGCCTCGATGGCATGGACGGTGAGGACCGCGGACTGCGCGATGTCTGGGAAGCGATCATCGTCACTGGCCGCCGGGCCAGCGAGGTGCTGAAACTGCGGCTGGAGTGCACTGGCCGGTATCGGAATCTGCCGATCCTCTGGCACGACCAGACCAAGGTCGGGCAGCTGGACGAGGGGATCCGCATCTCGGAGCGGCTCTTCCAACGGCTTGAAATCCGCCAGGCCACGTCCGAGGCCCGCTTCGCGCAACGACACGGGCGCCCGCCGACCAGGGCCGAGCGGCTCGAACTTGCCCTGTTCCCGCGGCGAACCGCCAACCGCACCGGCACCAAGAGCGTGAGCTACGGGTGGTTTCAGAACTCGTTCAAGGAATGGGTGGACACCCTCAACTTCGCCGGCTCCGTCGCCCATCAGGCCAGGCACACTCTGGCCACGAACCTGATCAAGAACGGGGCGAACCTCACTCACGTCAGGCGCTACCTGGGCCAGGTCTCCGATGCGATGGCCGAGCACTACACGCACCTCGCGAACACCGACCCCAAACTCGACCAGGCCCTCCAGGCGGTATGGGTCGCAGGACCCGGGGCAGCCCAGCCCGGCATCCTCTTGTCCGACGGCGCACCCATGAGCCGAGGAGAAGCCGAAGCCCTGGCCATCGACCTGACTCGCCGGTCCACGCCGGCCGAGGGCGGATTCTGCACCTACCAGCCCGTCGTCAACGGGGACGCGTGCCCCTGGAACATGGACTGCCACAACTGCAGCAAGTTCGTCATGTCCGGCGCCGACCTCGTCTACTGGCACCGCAAACGCGAGCAGTGGCGCATGCTCGCCGAACGCGCCCCTGATCCCGCCACCGCGGACTTCCTCCACGACGTCTTCGAACCGACCGCCCGTGCGATCGACGGTCTGGAGAAGGCCCTGGAGGCAGTCGGCCTCCTCAACGAGGCTCTCGCGCTCGACCTTCGCCGCCCGCAGGACTACTTCGGCCGCGTCTGGGCCACCGCCTTCCGGGCCGAAGAACTCGCCCGACACACGCGCCCCGGAGACTTCAACGATCACGAGGACCTGCCATGACCACCGGCACCGGCCAGACCGAGGCAGCCGTTGCTGCCCGCCGTCGACAAACACAGGTCAAGCTCGGCCAGGTCGAGAAGGCCATCGCTCAACTGCGTCGCGAACGAGGACGCCTCACCGTCCGGGCCATCGCTGACCGGGCGGACGTGTCGCCCACGTTCCTCTACGACAACGCCGACGCCCGCGACCTGGTCCAGAAAGCCATCACCGCCAGCAAGAGCCGTCACGACCGCGCCTCCGAAGAAGCACACGACAGGATCGAAGCCTCCTGGCGAGAACGGGCGCTGAACGCCGAAGCAGAACTGACCCGCACGCAGAAGGAAGTACACGCCCAGCGACAGCAGATCGGTGAGCTGATGGGGCAGATCCGCGACGCCGAGCAGATGGTCCCCGGCGAATCCGTCCAGGCCGTCATCACCGAGAACACCACACTCAAGCGACGCGTCCTTCAGCTCACCCAGGAACACCGTGGGCTCCAGGAACGACTCGAAGGCGCTCGCTCCAACAACCGGTTCGCCGACAAGCGCATCGCCGATCTCGAAGCCCAGATCCTCGAACTGCAGCAGGCCGGGACTCAAGGGACCAGCCTTCGGAAATGAGCCCACAGAGCTCAACGGCCAACCGACCGTCCCGGACATCCACGCGACGTCTCCACGCAGGTCAACCACAACCCGGACACTGATGCGGTCGGAAAAGGCTCCGGCGAGGCGGACTTCGAGGTGCGCGCCGGGGCCGTGGCCGCAGGCGCGGATGGCGCAGCCGCGGTGGTCGTAGCCCCAGTTGAAGCGGGTGGGGGCGAACGAGCGCGGCTGGAAGCGTTTGTAGCTGTTCGGGGTGGGTGCGTACAGCGGGGCGAGGTGCGGGAGCGCTGACAGCAGCCCCGCCACAGCGTGGTCCATCAGCGGCGGCAGGCCCTCGCTGCGGTGATGGACGAAGGCGGGCTCGTCGTGCTCGCTCCACAGCGACAGGTGCAGGTGCAGGCCGTTGCCGATGCCGGTCTCGGGCGCGGCCATGGAGGCGGGGATCATGCCGTGCTTCTCGGCCACATCGCGGACCAGCATGCGGAACAGGCCGTACTCGTCACACGCTTGCAGAGCATCGGTGTAGGCGAACGTCAGCTCCGTCTGGCCTGCGGCGCTCTCAGTTTTGATGGCCTCGTGAACGATATGGGACTCGCGCAGTGCGTTGGTCAGGTGGCGGAAGAAGTGGCTCACCGCGTGGGAATGCTGCAGGCCGTAGTCGAGGTTGTGCTCCCACGCCGGTGTCCGGCCGGACGGTCCGTCCGTGTAGAGCACGAACTCGCGCGGGCACTACGTGGCAGGACGCCAGGCCGTGGGCCGGGCGGCGACACGTTCGACCTCGTGCGCGTCAGCTCTGGTGGATCACGCGCCGGTCGATGAGGTCCTGCACTCGTTCAGGCGTCAGTCCGAGCACTTCGGTGCAGATCTCGACGGTGTGTTCGCCGCTCAGCGGAGCCGGCCGGGACGGCGCGGGAGCGAGCCGCCCGAACGGTGCCGCGACGTTCTCGGCCGGCAACTCGCCTTCCAACAGTGGGTGCCGCATGGTGGTGAAGGTGCCGCGGGCGCGGGACTGGGGATCGTAGAGCAGCTCCGGTTGCCGCAGCATCGCCGCGGCGGGAATTCCGAAACCCTGCAGGGTCTCCGCGATCTCTGCCGGAGGACGTTCAGCCGTCCATTTCGCCACGTGTTCGTGCAGGTCGCTGTCGACCTGACTGTCCGGCGGCGCCGCCGTGGCCCGCCGCAGCAGTTCCGCCTCGCGGCCGTTGCGGACGTCGATCACACACCACTCGTCATCGCCTGCACAGGCGAACACGCCACCGAACAGCGCGGTCCCCACGCCTGCGTCGGATATCGCCGAGCCCGGCCGGACCGCTTCGAGCGCCGCGAGTGCGGCGAACTGGTGCAGGACCACGTCGGACTGGGCGATCTCCAGATGCGCGCCGCGGCCGGTCCGCTCCTTCGCCAGCAGCGCGGCCGCGACCGTGAGGGCTCCGAGCTTGGCCGCCACGTGGTCGGGGAAGACGGTCACGCCGTCCCACGACTCGGTGTCGTCGGGCGCGTACCTCCACAGGCTGGTGACACCGCACGAGGCACGGACGAGCGGACCGTAGCCGAGCCGGTTCGACCACGGGCCTTTCGTGCTGAACGCGGCGCTCTCCAGGACCACGATCCCGGGATTGACCGCCTCGAGTACGGCATGGCCGATACCGAGCGAGTCGAGCGTCCCGGGTTTGAAATTGGCCAGGATGACGTCGCTGTGCCGGACCAGGTCCTTGAAGAGCTGTCGTCCTTCGTCGGTGCGCAGGTCCAGCCCCAGACTGCGCTCGCCGCGGTTTCCCCAGGCGAAGGACGCGTTCATCGCCTCGCCTCGCCGGGTCTGGCGCAGGCCGTCCGGGAACGTCGTGCTCTCGATCTTGATGACATCTGCGCCGAGGTCTGCGAAAGCACGTCCGGCCTCCGCGCCGAAGACGATCACGCCCAGGTTCAGCACCCGGATCCCGCTGAAGGGGGCGACGTCGGTGTGCGAGGCCGTCGGGCTGTTCCTGGGGGGCCACTGCGTGTCCTGTGTGTCCTGCGTGCCGGGAGGCTCCGGGCTCGCCGATCGGATCCCGAGCCGGTGGCCCTCGACGTCGGCGAAACCGACCGGGAGAGTGGTGGCGAAGCCGGGGGCGATCTCCCGGAGGGCCACGGTGCCGGCAGCGGTGAAGTGGTCGCTCGCGACCGCGTCGCCGAGGGTGAGCACCTGGGCGAGCGGCACTCCCCGGCGTGCGGCTTCCTCGACCAGTTCGGCGGCCGGCCGGTCGGCGAACAGGTCGGTGATGAGCGGTTCGAGACGGTCGGCGGCGGCCACGCGCGCCGCGATGGAGTTGTACGCCGGATCAGCGAACTCCTCGGGCTCGCCGAGCCAGGTGAACATGCCGCGCCACTGGCGTTCGCTGAGTAGGCACAGCCGGACGTTGCCGTCGGCGCAGCGGTAGACCGGATAGACGTCCGCGGGCGGGCGGCCCCGGCGCACCCTGCGCGACCTTCCGGCGGCGGCGGACCCTTGGGCGCCGTACGCCGGGTCGAGACCGGTCACCAGAGCCTCGTGGTGCGAGAGGTCGATGATCTGTCCGGTGCCCGTGCGACGGCGCACGACGTGTCCGACCACCGCCGTCCACGCCGCCTGGGCGGCGGCGGTCGCCTCGACGATGCTCCGGGGCGGGAGTAGGGGGACTCCGCCTGGACTCCCCGAGCGGGACAGGGAACCGCTGAGCGCCAACAGGGTGCGCGCGGTGGCCTGCCAGTCGCTGCGGGGGCCCGTCCGGCCGAACGGTGAGCTGACCACGACGACCAGATGGCCGTACTCGCCGAGCGTTTCGCCGATGCCGAGCCGGTCGCTCACCTGCGGTGTCATGAACGCGATGTCGGCGCCGGCGAGCAGTCGTCGCACGAGGGCGCGTCCGCTCGGTGTGTCGAGGTCCGCGGCCACAGCGCGCTTGTTCACGTTGCGGACGGCGAAGGGGAGGGAGATGCCTTCGACCACGGGTTCCTGTCGGCGCGAGGGGGATCCGCCGGGCGGCTCGACCTTGACGGTGTCGGCGCCCAGGTCGGCCAGCAGCCGAGCAGCTGCCTCGCCCACGGCGTCACCCAGGTCGACCACCCGAACGTCGTCCAGCAGCAGCTTCCCCGCGGTCATGCGGATCCTCCTCGATCGGCTGCTGTTAATCTAATGACGTTCGATTTATTTGCCAATCCCCGGAGGTGCGATGTCCAGGTCGTCCGTGGTCGCCTACGGTGTGGATCGGCGGGTGGCGATGATCACCCTCGATCGTCCCGGTCGGGGCAACGCCATGACGCTGCAACTGTGCGGGGAGCTTGTCGACGCGATCGACCGGGCGGAGGCCGACGACGACGTCGCCGTGGTCGTGCTCACCGGAGCGGGCCGTAACTTCTGCGTCGGAGCCGATCTCGACGAGGGCTTCCATCACGGGGGGCGGGAACCCCAACCGGGGTACGCCGCGTTCGTCGACCGGTTCGGCTCGGTCGGGGGCGTGCCGCGGGACGCCGGCGGGGTGGTCACGCTCCGGGTGGCGGCCATGCTGAAGCCTCTGATTGTGGCCGTGAACGGCGCAGCCGTCGGCGGTGGGGCCTCCATGGTCCTGCCCGCCGACATCCGGGTTGTCGGGGAGTCCTCGCGTGTCGGGTTCGTCTTCCCGCGTCGCGGCATGCTCACCGAGTCGGCGTCGAGCTGGTTTCTGCCGCGACTCGTCGGGATGGGGCGGGCCACCGAGTGGGTGCTGACGGGGCGGCTGATCGGCGCGCCCGAACTGATGGCCTCAGGCTTGGCCAGTCGGGTGGTGCCCGACGAGAAGCTGCTCGAGGCGGCCTGCGACATCGCGCGGGACATCGTCGCCAACACGTCCACGGTGGCCGTCTCCCTGTCGCGCCAGCTCTTGTGGAGCATGCTCGGGGCTGCGTCGCCCTGGGACGCGCACGCCGTCGAATCCCAAGGTGTGTACCAGTTGCCGGCGATGGCGGACGTGGGGGAAGGGGTGCGGGCGTTCCTCGAGAAGCGAGTGCCGGACTTCCCGCTGCGCGTGCCGAAGGACTACCCGGACTACGGTCCTCGGTGGCCGGTCCCTCCGGGTGACATCAGTACACGGTGAGACCGCCGTCCACGGCCAGCGTCGTTCCGGTCACGTAGGACGATGCCGGGCTGATGAGGAACAGCAGGGCGGAGTCGAGTTCCGACTGCTCACCGAAGCGGCCCAGCATGCTCTGGTCCGCCACCATCTCGCGCAGTACCTCACTGCCTTCCGCGGTCATCTCCGACTCGAAGTAGCCCGGGCACAGGGCATTCACCCGGATGCCCCGGCGGGCGGACCACTCGCCGGCGAGGTCGCGTGTGAGCCCGATGACGCCCGCCTTGCTCGCGGCGTAGGCCGCTTGCGGGTACCGCGGCGCGACCAGCCCCAGAACACTCGAGACGTTGACGATGGCCGAGCCGCGTGTCATCAGCGGGGCGCACGCGGTCGCCATCCAGAACACGCCGTTGAGGTTGACGTCGATCATCCGGCGGAAGCCCTCGGGCGTCTCCTTGAGCGCGGGCACGGCCGAGCCGACGCCCGCGTTGTTCACGAGCCCGTCGAGTCGTCCGAATGCGGCCATGGCCGCCTCGGCGGCTCCTTTGCACTCTTCGGGGTCGCTGACGTCCGCGGTGACGACCGCGGTCTTCCCGCCCGCCGCCTCGATCTCCTCGGCCAGGAGGCGAAGCCGGTCCTCCCGGCGTGCCACGAGAACGACATCGGCGCCCGCCTGGCTCAAAGCGCGGGCGAACCCCGCACCGAGGCCGCTGCTCGCCCCGGTGACGAGGACTGTGCGGCCATCGAGTCGGAAGAGGTCGAGGGTGCCCATCGGAAACCTCCGGTGCGAGTCGCGAAACAGGGTATTCACAAATCTAACAGCATTAGTTAAAGTCCAGTGACTGCCGACGACAGCAACGGAGCTGGAGGCGATGCGATGGACCGCGAACCGGCGATACGGATGACGGTGGTTGAACGACGTCCGCTGGCTGACGGGGTCGTCGGACTGGCTCTGACAGCAGTCGGTCCGGTGACGGCCCTGCCCCCGTGGCGGCCCGGTGCGCACATCGATCTCGAGCCCGAGGGCGGTCAGCGCCGGCAGTACAGCCTCTGCGGGGACCCCGCGGACACCGAGCGCTGGGACGTCGCCGTTCTCCGCGTCGAGGACGGGCGTGGTGGATCGGCCTGGATCCACGACAAACTGGGGGTCGGTGACGAACTGCAGGTTCGCGGCCCACGCAACCACTTCGCATTCGAACCAGCCGGTTCCTACCAGTTCATTGCGGGCGGTATCGGTATCACGCCGATGCTCCCGATGATCCGCGAGGCCGAAGCGGCGGGTGCCGACTGGCGACTCGCGTACGGCGGCCGCAGCCGCACCGGCATGGCGTTCCTGACCGACCTCGAGAGGTACGGCGAGCGGGTCACGATCAGGTGCCAGGACGAGACCGGACTGCTGGATCTGCAGGAGATCCTGGGCGAGCCTGTCGTCGGCCGGAGGGTGTACTGCTGCGGCCCGGAAGGACTGCTGGCGGCGGCCGAGCAGATCATGTCCGAACGCTCCGAGGAGTCGCTGCACTTAGAGCGCTTCTCCCCGAGGGAACCGGTCGGCTCCTCCGGCGAAGCCTTCGAAGTGCTGATCGCCTCGACAGGACGACGGGTGACCGTGCGGGAGGGCCAGAGCATCATCGATGCCCTCGACGCGGCTGGTGTGCCCGTCGACTACTCCTGCCGGGAGGGGACGTGCGGTACCTGCGAGACCGCGGTCCTCGACGGGGTTCCCGAGCACCGGGACTCCGTGCTCACGGCCGAAGAACGGGCCGCGAACGACTGCATGATGCTCTGCGTCGGCCGGTGCGTCCGCGGCCCGCTCGTCCTGGACCTGTAGAAGGAGAGACCCCATGAGCGCCACCGTCGGTGCCGCCCTGGCATGGTGGGCCAGGAACACCCCAACTGCTGAAGCCCTCCTCTTCGAGGACGAGACGCTCGACTACGCCACTGTGGAGTCCTGGTCGAGCCGGGTCGCTCAACACCTGCGCGCCGAGGGTGTGCGCGAGGGCGACCGGGTCGGCCTGTTCGCCCCGAACAGCGTCCCCTGGCCGGTCGCCGCCCTGGGCGTGATCAAGGCCGGCGCCGTCCTCGTGCCGCTGAACAGCCGTTTCACGGCAGCGGAGTTGCGCAAGGTCCTGGACGATTCCGGGGCCGACGTGGTGGTCGCCGCCGATGCGCTGACGAGCGTCGCCGAAGCTGCCGGAACCCTGGGCGACCACGTCGGCGTCGTACCGTTCAGCGCCGTCGACGCCCTCCGCGGCGGCCCGGCGAGCACGTTCCGCGTCGACCGGGACCAGGACGAGCCGATCGCCGTCATCTTCACGAGCGGATCGACCGGTCGCTCCAAGGGGGTCGTGCTCACCAACCGCACGCTGCTCAGCATCGTGTTCGAGGCGACCCTGGTCGAAGAGGGTTTTCACCGGGGTTCCAGCGCGCTCCTGGTGCTGCCCCTCGCCTTCACTCCCGGGCTGGTCTGGGGACTGCTCATGACCACCGTGCTCGGCGGGAAACTAGTGATCGAGAAGGAACTGACGCCCTCCCGGGCCGTACGGCTGATCGAGCAGCACCGTATCGAGGCGGTCTTCGGCGTGCCGCTGGTGTACCAGGCACTCGCGTCCGCTCCCGAATTCGCCGAAGCCGACCTGACCTCGCTGCGCAGCGCCGTCGTCGGCGGTGCCGCCGTGTCCGCGTCGCTGCTTCAGGCCTGGGTGGCCAAGGACGTCGCCCTGCGCCAGATCTACGGGATGACCGAGGCGGGCGGGATCGCCACCTCGACGCCGGTCCGCGAGTTCCGCGAGCACCCGGACTCCTGCGGCTCGGGCCACATCTTCACCGAGGTCCGAGTGGTGCGGGAGAACGGCACCCCGGCGCCGGCGGGAGAGCAGGGGGAACTGGTCATCCGCGGGCCGGGCGTGACACCGGGCTACTGGAACTCGCCCGAGGTCAACGCCGAGGTCTTCCGCGACGGCTGGCTGCACAGCGGCGATCTCGGCGTCATGGACGAGGACGGCCGGGTCCGGTTCGTCGACCGCCTCAAGGACCTCATCATCACCGGCGGCATCAACGTCTCGCCCTTCGAGTTGGAACAGGTCGTCGGCGCCATCGACGGCGTCGCCGAGTGCGTGGTGATCGCAGCCCCCGACCCGAAGTTCGGGGAGACGCCCGCCGTCATCGTCCACGCGGAACCCGGGCTCACCGAGGCGGAGGTCGTCGAGGCGTGCTCGCAGGTCCTCGCCGACTTCAAGGTGCCGCGCTACGTCGTCCTGAGCGAGGAGCCGCTGCCGCGGCTGCCCAGCGGGAAGATCAGCAAGACCCGGATCCGTGAGCAGTACGCCGATCTGACCGAGCGGTACTCGAAAGTCCGCTGACCCGTCCACCGCACCACTACCTCGCTTACTTCGCATCAGGGAGTCGAGAACATGTCGGCAACTGTCAGTCCCGACTCGGACCGGCGGATCGTGACGCTGGAACGGCACGGCCATGTCGCGGTGGCGACCATCCGCCGCCCCGAAGCCATGAACGCGGTCAACGCCGCGGTCGCCGCGGGGATCGGTGACGCCCTCGCCGAGGCGGAGGCGGACGACGAGGTCCGGGCTCTGGTGATCACCGGAGAGGGCAGGGCGTTCTGCGCCGGGGCGGACCTCAAGGCGCTCGCCTGCGGCGAGGACATCTCGGCGCCCGGCCACCCGGAATGGGGTTTCGCCGGGTATGTGCGGCACTTCGTGTCGATCCCGACGATCGCCGCCGTCAACGGATTCGCGCTGGGCGGTGGCACGGAGATCGTGCTGGCCTCCGACCTTGCCGTGGTCGACGAGGGGGCCGCGCTGGGCCTCCCGGAGGTGAAGCGGGGCCTGCTCGCGGCAGCCGGCGGGGTCATCCGCACGCAGCGGCAGATTCCGCTGAAGCTGGCGCTGGAGGTCGCCCTCACGGGTGACCCCGTCGAGGCCGAGCGCGCGGTCCGGTGGGGACTGGCCAACAGGCTGGCACCGGCCGGATCGGCCCTCGACGTCGCCGTCGAACTCGGTGCCCGGATCGCCGCGAACGCGCCGCTCGCGGTACGGGAGACCAAGAAGGCGATGCACGGGACCACGGGGCTGGGCTCCGAGTGGGACGCCCCGCCGTGGGAGGTCAACGACCGGGCGATGGGCCGGGTGCTCGGCTCGGCCGACTTCGCCGAGGGAACCCGGGCGTTCGCGGAGAAGCGAGCGCCCCGGTGGACGGGCCGCTGACATGGCGGCAGGAGGACTGGCCGACGGTATCGACCGGCTCGTGATCGTGGGAGCGTCGCTCGGGGCGGCCCGCGTCGTCGAGGAGGCGCGCCGGACCGGCTTTACCGGCTCGATCGTCGTCGTCGGCCGCGAGAAGCACGCACCCTACGATCGGCCACCCCTGACCAAGGACTTCCTCACCGCCGCGGCCGAGCCCGAACTGGTCGAGCACCTGCCGGCCCCGGAGGCGCTGGGCGTGACCCTGATGACCGGGACCACGGCCCTGTCGCTGGACACACGCAACCGGCGGGTCCGCACGGAACGGGGAGACATCGGATACGACGTCCTGGTGATCGCCACCGGCGCGCAGCCCCGTGCGCTCGACGTGCCCGGCGGCGACCTGCTCGGGGTCACCACTCTGCGGTCGGTGGAACAGGCGCGGCTGGTCCGGGGGGCACTCGAACCCGGGGCGCGGGTCGTGGTCGTCGGGGCCGGCTTCATCGGGGGCGAGATCGCGTCGAGCGCGCGGGCGCGCGGTGCGGAGGTCACGCTCGTGGAGGCGTCGCCGCTGCCGCTGGCCGGCGCCGTCGGGCCGTTGGTGGCCGAGCGGCTCGCCTATCTGCACCGGCAGTACGGCGTCCGCCTGCTGAAGTCCACCAAGGTCCGGGAGATCACCGGCAACGGTGCGGTCGAGAAGGTGCGGCTCGACGACGGCAGCGTCGTCCCGGCCGATCTCGTCGTGGTGGGCATCGGTGTCGACCCCGTGACGGGCTGGCTGCGGGGGTCCGGCGTGGCGGTGAGCGACGGGGTCGCGTGCTCGACCTACCTCGAGAGCACGGTGCCCGGTGTGTACGCCGTCGGGGACGTCGCACGGTGGGTCAACCAGTGGAACGGACGGCTGAGCCGGCTGGAGCACTGGACGTCCGCGGGGGAGCAGGCGGTCGCGGTGGCGCGCAACGCCCTCACCACTGACCGGAGTCCGTGCGGTGTCGTGCCCTACTTCTGGTCGGAATGGCACGGGCACAAGCTGCAGATGCTCGGCGAACCGGCCGATGAGGTCGAGCTGGCCGGCGACCGCAGCGGTGCCACCGATCCCTTCCTCGCCCAGTACCGCTACGACGGCGACGTGGTCGGCGCCTTCGCGCTGGACCGTACCGGCCCGCTGATGAAGCTTCGTACCGCGGTGCGGAACCGGACGTCCTGGGAGGCCATGCTCGGCGCGCCGACGCCCGCGGGCGCGGCCGGGACCACAGCGCCTCCGCACAGAGGTGCTCGTCTCATCGGACCGTGACGGCCCCGGTCGAACGGAAACAGCTCAGCCCATTGCGGGTATGAGCGCGGAATATTACCTTACGTCATTAGATTTAGTGTGGGAGGCGGCGGTGGACGAATCCGGTATCGATCGCGAAGCGCGGATCAGGCGGGCGCTCGAGCATCTGAAGAACGACACGACCGACCAGTTCGAGAAGACGGAGCCGTTCGAGGCGGCCGAGTTCACCGACCCGGAGCTGGCCGCGCGGGAACGCGACCTGGTCTTCGGCCGGGTGCCGACGATCGTCGCGCACGGCTCGGAGATTCCGAATCCCTTCGACTTCAAGACCGTGCGGATGCCCCGCAACAACGTGATCATCGTGCGCCAACGGGACGGTGGCGTAAAGGCGCTGGTGAACCTGTGCCGCCATCGCGGCGCGCTCCTCGAGTGCGAGCCGGCGGGCAGGCGACGGCTGTTCTCGTGCCCGTACCACCGCTGGTCCTACGACATAGACGGCACGCTGCGCACGGTCACCCGCGACAACACCTTCGGCGACCTCGACCGCAGCCGACTCGGTCTCGTCGAACTGCCCTGCGAGGAGCGCCATGGCTTCGTCTGGGTGGTGGACCGGGCCGGCGCGGACATCGACGTGGCCTCGTGGCTGGGACCCGAGATGGACGCCGTGCTGGGAGGCTACCGGCTCGATCGGCTCAGCTGTGTGCGGGCGGAGGGATTCGAGGAGCCGACCAACTGGAAGATCATGCAGGATGCTTTCCTGGACGGCTACCACGTGCAGTACGCCCACCCGAACACGGCGGCGAAGTACATCCATACCAACGTGATGGCGTTCGAGGACTTCGGCCGGCACTGCCGGTTCGTCGCCCCGCGCAAGACCATCGACCGCTGGCTGGAAGAGGACCCCGGTGACCGGAGCCTCGTCGGGGACGTCACGGAAACCCACTTCCTCGGGCCCAACAGCACGCTGCTCAAGCAGCCCGACCACTTCCAGCTCCTGACCTTCCGGCCCGATCCGCACTCTCCGACCCGCTCGGTGATGGAGATGCGGTTGATCGTTCCGTCACCCGAGGAGGCGGGTCTGTCCCAGGAGCGCTGGGAACGTCTCTGGGCGAAGAACTGGGAGATCCTGCTGTCCGTCCTGCACGCGGAGGACTTCCCGCTGCTGCGCGACTCCCAGGCAGGGATGGCCAGCCGGGACGCGGGCTCCATGCTGCTCGGCCGCAACGAGGTCGCCAACCAGGTGTTCCGGCGGCTGCTCAGGCAACTGCTGACGGAGACGGTGAACACGTGATCACCTACCGATGGCGGGAGTCGCTCGACGACGAAGAGGCCCGTGCGGTCGACGAGCTGCTGGACGTCGCAGCCGACTACGACGCCGAAGCCGGGTTCTCCACGGTCCTGCCGGTGGTCGGGAGCACAGCCGCGACCCGTCATGTCATCGTCACGATCGCGCCGAAGGGCGAACGCGGGAGCGCCGAACTCGACGAGCTGCCCGACGTGGAGATCGTCGCTTTCCTGCGGCTGGACCTGGCCGACGGGGACGGTGACGTCCAGTTCGTCGTGCGGCCCGAATTCCGTTCGCGGGGAGTCGCGACGCTGCTCACGGAACTGCTCGACGAGGAGCCGGGAGGCTGGTCGGCAGTGCCGGGGCTGCGCAGGGTCCGAGCCTGGGCCCATGGCAACCACCCGGCGGCCGAACGCCTCGCCCGCCGGCTCGGGGCGACGGCGGAGCACGGTGTGTTCAGGACGCTCCGCGAGGTCGGCGGTTCACGCGCGTACCGTGGACCGTCGCTCCGGGCGCGCAGGTCCACGGTGGCGGAGCGACCGGCGGAGGTCGTTCCGGGACACGGGGCGGGGATGGCGCCCGACGCCCGGGCCCTGCTCGGGCGCGGCAGGACCCGGCTGACCGACGCCGACAGCGGCGGCAGCGTACTGATCGGCGTCGAGGACAGGGAATCGGCGGGACACCTCGCCTGCGTCGTGGTGGAGACACCCGGTCTCGACGCCGAGTGCCTGCGGAACCTCGTGAGCCAGGCACTGCTCGAGGTCCAGGACGCCGGAGCGCGGAAGGTCGTGCTCTACGTCGACGCCCTGCACGACGACCTGGTCCGTGTGTCGAGAGAGCTGGCCTTCGAACACGACCACTCGGACCTGCGCTATGTCCTCTCCCGGGCAACCGGCTGGGGCCGGGAATCGGGATCGGCGAGACCCGAGGGACGGGACGACGACATGAACGGCAGAAGGGCTGATCACGATGCGCGCATTCGGTAACTTCGTCGGAGGTCGCTGGGTCGACTTCGAGGGTGTCCTGCCGGTGGACGATCCGTCGACCGGCGAGGTGTTCGGCCGAGTACCGGACTCGGGCGCCGAAGCCGTCGAGGACGCGGTCAAGGCGGCACGTACGGCGTTCGAGGACGGCCCGTGGGCCCGGATGTCCCCGCGTAACCGGGCTGACGCGCTGCGGCGGCTGGCCTCCGTGCTGGAGAGCCGGTTCGACACCCTGGTCGACGGCCTCGTCAGCGATGCCGGTGCCACCGCGCGCTTCTGCCCCATGGTGCAGGTCGGCGCACCGTTGGCGCACCTGCGGGACTTCGCGGAGATGGCGCCGCTCCTCGAGGAACCGACGAGCTTCCCGCTCCAGGCGGCCCCGGGACTCGGCCAGTGGGAACTGCACCGCGAGCCGGTCGGCGTCGTCGGCGCGTTCACGCCGTACAACTTCCCGCTGTTCATGTGCGTGTGGAAGATCGCGCCCGCGCTGCTCGCCGGCAACACCGTTGTCCTCAAGCCGTCGCCGCTCACGCCGGTCGGGCCGGACGCGCTGGCGGCAGCCGCCATCGAGGCGGAACTGCCGCCGGGTGTGCTCAACATCGTGCACGGAGACCGGATCGTCGGTGAGGCGCTGGTCGCGCACCCAGGGGTCGACCTGATCAGCTTCACCGGCAGCACCGCGGTCGGGACCCGCGTGATGGCCGCGGCCGCCGCGACGGCGAAGGATGTCATCCTCGAACTGGGCGGCAAGTCGCCCGCCCTCGTCCTGCCCGACGCCGACGCCGAACTCGCCGTGCGCGGGACGTTGTTCAGCAGCATGATGCACGCGGGGCAGGCATGCGTCGCCACCACCCGGATGCTGGTGCCGGACGCGCGCTACGAAGAGTTCACCGACCTGCTCCAGAAGCGTGCGTCCGTGCTGCGGGTCGGCCCGGCGGCCGAGTTCACCACGGATGTCGGGCCGGTGATCTCCGAGGCCGCCCGGACGAGGGTCGAGAAGCTCGTCGCCGCGGGGATCGAGCGCGGCGCGCGTGCCCTCGTCGGTGGCGACCGGCCGGTGGGTGTGCCGGACGGCGGCCACTACGTCAGCCCGACCGTGCTCGTCGACCTGGACAACGACAATCCCGCGGCGCACGAGGAGGTCTTCGGGCCGGTGCTGTCGGTCATCCGGTACTCCGGAGTCGACGAGGCGGTGCGGATCGCCAACGCCACGCCCTACGGGCTGGCGGCCGCGGTGTGGGGCACCGACCTGGTCAAGGCCCGCGAGACCGCGCTGCGCCTGCGCTCCGGCCTCACCTGGGTCAACGACGTGGGCCAGGCGGACGTGGCGCGCACCCCGCTGGCCGGCCGGGGGATGAGCGGTGTGGGTCAGGAGAACGGCGTGGACGGACTGTTCTCGTACACGAAGACGCGCAGCCTGTACACGGCTCTCGACACGAGTCTCGACCGTCGCGGCTACAGCGTCGTGGGCGGTGAGTGGGAATGACGGAGCGCACGAGGCCCACGGTCGACCGCGCGCTGTGCAAGGGACACGGGCGGTGCTACATGGTCGCACCGGACGTTTTCGACTGCGACGACGAGGGTTTCGCGGTCGTCACCGACGACGCGACGACACCCGAACAGATCGCCGGCCTCGACCGGGCCGTGAGCAACTGCCCGGAGCAGGCGATCTCCACTGCCACCAGATAGGCCCGCATACCACCAGTGAGAGGAAGTTCCATGGGCGAGCTGAGGGACGCAGCAAGCGCCGACATCCAGTACGACTTCGACATCCATTCGCCGGACATCGCCGACACTCTCGACGACGTCTACGCCGAGATGCGGCAGAAGTGCCCGGTGGCGCACAGCCCTCGCTACGGCGGCCACTGGGTGGCGACCAGGTACGACACGATTCAGCAGGTCATGCGCAACCCGGCGGTCTTCTCGAGCGAGTCGGTGAACGTGCCGGACACGATCGGCCAGGACGGCTCGATGATCCCGCTCGAGATCGACCCGCCGGACCACGGCATCTACCGCAAACTGATCAACCCGCTGTTCTCGCCCAAGCGGATGGCGGAGCTGGAGCCCCGTGTCCGGGAGATCACCGGTGAGCTGATCGACGAGATGCTGAAGCACGAGAAGGTCGACTTCGTCGACGCCTTCGCCCGGGCGCTGCCGAGCCGGGTCTTCCTCGCCCTGATGGGCTGGAACGTCGCGGACGCCGACAAGTTCAACCACTGGGCCGACACCATCGTGCTGGGGGAGCCGGGCGCCAGCGAGGAACGCTCCACGGAGGTGCGTACCGCGGCGGCGACGGAGGTCTACACGTACTTCGCCGAGATGATCGACGAGCGGTCCGAGTCGGCCGATTCCGAGGACATCACCCAGATCCTCATCAGCGGGACCTTCGAGGACCGCAAGCTGACCCAGTTCGAGGTCCTCAACATCCTGTTCCTCTTCCTCATCGGCGGTCTGCACACCGTGCAGGGACAACTCGCGCACACGGTGATCCACCTGGCCCAGCGCCCCGAGGTGCGCAGGCAACTCGTCGACGACCTCGCTCTGGTGCCGACCGCGGTGGAAGAGATGCTCCGCCGGGAGTCCGCGGTCTGCCCGGCCCGCGTCGTGAAGGAGGACCACGTACTGGACGGGGTGCAGCTGCGGGCCGGCGACAAGATCCTCATCCCGTTCGCCGCGGCCAACCACGACGCCGACAAGTTCGCCGATCCCGACGCCATCGACCTGACCCGTGACCCCAACCCGCACCTCGCCTTCGGCGCGGGCAACCACCGTTGCGTCGGTTCGCACCTGGCGCGGCTGGAACTGCGGGTCGCATTCGAAGAACTGCACCGCCGGATTCCCGACTACCGGCTGGACCCCGCGGACCCGCCCGTCCGGCATCTCAGCCAGGTCCGGGGCGTGGTGAAACTGCCCCTGATCCTCGGTGAGTCCCTCTGAACCTCCGCTGACACAACCGATCGTCCACCGCACAAAGGAGTGTGAAGATGACCGTGAAACTCGGCAGTGTCGAGTTCTACGAAGCGATGGCCCACGCCCTCAACAACGACCCCGAATGGGCGGAAAAGGGCAAGAACATCGACTTCGACATGGCCTACAGGTACGAGGCCCCCATCGAGGGCCAGTTCTTCGTCAGCTTCGACAAGGGCAGGGTCGTCGCGGTCCGGGTCGCCTCCCAGGAAGACCTCGACAAGGCCGACTTCGTCATCAGCGGCAGCAGCGACGTCTGGCGGGGCTGCTTCGACGGCAGCATCAACCCCACGGTCGCGATGACACGCGGAAAGCTCCGGGTACGCGGGAAGACGGCCCAGATGCTCAAGAACATGCCCGCGTTCATGTACATCCAGCAGACGATGGGGAAGGTGGAGTTCCAATGAGGTCGCGAGCCGCTGTACTTCTGGAAGCTCCGGGCGAGTGGGAGATCGTCGAGGTCCAGGTGGACGACCCGAAGGAGTTCGAAGTCCTGGTGCGTTTCCAGCACGCCGGGCTCTGCCACTCCGACGACCACTACGCCAAGGGCGACGTGCCCGCCATGGCCTATCCCTTCTGCGGCGGCCACGAAGGCGCGGGCGTCGTGGAGAAGGTCGGCCCCGGCGTGCGCGACCTCAGGGTGGGCGACCACGTCGTCGCGGCCTTCATCCCCGGCTGCGGACGGTGCACCTGGTGCGCCCGCGGCATGCAGAACCTGTGCGACAACGGCGCGTACATGATGCAGGGCACCCAGCTCGACGGCACGTTCCGCCTGCACACCGACGCAGGCCAGGACGTCGGCCAGTGCTCGCTGGTGTCGACGTTCTCGGAGTACTCCGTGCTGCCGGAGTGGGGCGCGATCAAGATCGACCCGGAGATCCCGCTGTCCGTCGCGGCGCTGGTGGGCTGCGGCGTCCCGACCGGCTGGGGTTCGGCCGTCAACGCGGCCGCCGTCCAGCCGGGTCACGTCGTGATCGTCATGGGTGTCGGCGGGATCGGCGCCAACGCCGTACAGGGCGCCAGGTTCGCCGGGGCGTCACGGATCATCGCCGTCGACCCGGTCCCGTTCCACCGGGAGATGGCGCTCAAGCTCGGGGCGACGGACGCCTTCGAGAACATGCAGCAGGCCACCGATCTCGCCCAGGCGCTGACCAACGGCCAGGGCGCGGACTCGGCGATCGTGACCGTCGGCGTGGTCACCGGAGAGCACGTCGCGGAAGGGTTCGAGTCGATCCGCAAGGCCGGCACGGTCGTGCTGACCAGCATGGGCAACGTCACGGAGTACGGGATCCCGGTGAGCCTGTTCGAGCTGGCCATGTTCCAGAAGCGGATCCAGGGCTCGCTGTTCGGCATGATGCAGCCCACCCGCGCGGTGCCGGACATGCTCCGCCTCTACCAGGAGGGGCACCTGATGCTCGACGAGCTGATCACGCGCCGGTACAGCCTCGAGGAGATCAACCAGGGCTACCGGGACATGCACGCAGGCCTCAACCTGCGCGGTGTCGTCGACTTCTGAGTCACCCACAGCCGGCGTAGCAGAAGGAAGCGAGCCATGCCCCACGTCGTGACCCGAGCGTGCTGCAACGATGCCTCGTGCGTCGCGGTCTGCCCGGTGAACTGCATCCACCCCACACCGGACGAGCCGGACTACGGCACGACGGAGATGCTCTACATCGATCCGGCCGTCTGCGTGGACTGCGCCGCGTGTGTCGAGGTTTGCCCGGTCGGGGCGATCAGCGCCGACTACGACCTCAGCGACGACCAGGCCGGGTTCGAGGACATCAACGCTCACTGGTACGACGGCATCGGCCGGCGGGACTACCCGCAGGAACAACAGGAGGTACGTGTACGAGAGTGGGCCGGCGGCGACCTGCGGGTGGCCGTCGTCGGCGCCGGCCCTGCGGCCTTCTACGCCGCCGAGGGACTGCTGACCCAGCGCGGCCTGGAGGTCCGCGTCGACATGTTCGAGCGGTTGCCGACCCCCGGTGGTCTGGTGCGGTTCGGAGTCGCGCCGGACCACCAGGACACCAAGGACGCCGCGAGGACCTTCGCGAACACGATGCGGCGCAAGGGCTTGCGGCTGTTCCTCAACACCGAGGTCGGCACCGACATCACCCTCGACGCGCTGCGTGCGCGGTACCACGCCGTGCTGGTCGCCGTCGGTGCGCTCGCCGACCGGCCGCTCGGGATACCTGGGGAGGAACTCCCGGGCAGCCACTCCGCGACGGAGTTCGTCGGCTGGTACAACGGCCATCCCGACTTCTCCCACCGGACGTTCGACCTGTCCGGGGAGCGGGCCGTCGTCGTCGGCAACGGCAACGTGGCCCTCGACATTGCACGGATCCTGGCCCTCGGCCCGGACCGGCTGGCGAAGACGGACATCGCCGACCGGGCACTGGAACAGCTGCGGTCGAGCACCATCCGGGAAGTCGTCGTGATCGGTCGACGCGGTCCCGCCGAGGCGTCGTTCACGACGAAGGAACTGCTCAGCCTCGCCCGGACCCCCGGGGTGGACGTCGTGGTCCGCCCCGAGGAACTGGAGGCCGGTCAAGCCGGCCCCGCGGCACCGGGGGGCAAGGTCGGGGCACTGACCGAACTGCTAGGCCACCGGCCGGGCGCCGACCGCAGGATCACCCTGCGCTTCCTCGCGGCGCCGACGGAGATCATCGGTGACGGGTGGGTGGAAGGCGTCCGGTTGTGCCGCACCAGGCTCGTGACCGACGAGGACGGCGTGGTGCGCGCCGTCCCGACAGGCGACTTCGAGGAGCTCGCCTGCCAACTGGTGTTCCGCTCGGTCGGCTACCGCGGCTCACCCGTGCCGGGCCTGCCGTTCGACGACGAGCGTGGGATCATCCCGAACGACGACGGGCGCGTGATCGACCCGGGTACGGGCGATCCGGTCCACGGCGTCTACACCGCCGGCTGGATCAAGCGCGGACCCTCCGGTTCGATCGGGACCAACCGGAAGTGTGCGAAGGACACCGTCGAACACCTGCTCAACGACCACCGGGCCGACCGGCTCCCGACGCCGTCGGAGCCCGGGGACATCGCCGACGAACTGCCGCAGCACATCGGACTCGGTGGGTGGCGGCTCATCAACGAGCACGAACTCGACGCCGGGCGGCGTCAGCACCGACCGCGCGTGAAGTTGGTGGACCGCGCCGAGATGCTCGCGGTGGCCCGCCGGGACGGCTGATTCCGCCCTTTCGCCACGACAAGGAGACCGAGTAGCGATGGACCCCCGTACCCCGGTGGTTGCCGGCGGCGGCCAGTTGAACCAGCGCGATGCCGCGCTCGAACCGGTCGACATGATCGTCGAGGCGGCCCGCCGGGCGGCCGCCGACGCCGGCGCGCCGGGACTTGCCGAAGCGGTCGAGTCGGTCCGGGTCGTCGGCATGCTGTCATGGCGTTACCGAGACCCGGGACGGCTGGTGGGCGAGCGGCTCGGCGCGCCGGTCCGGCACACCGTCTACACCGGCAACGGGGGAAGCCATCCCCAGGCACTGGTCAACGACGCCGCCGAGGACATCGCCGCGGGCCGGTGCGACGTCGTACTCGTCGGCGGTGCCGAGGCCTGGCGCACGCGCATGGCGCTCAAGGCGGACGGTCGTCGTCCGCAGTGGACGATCCAGGGTGACGATGTCGAGGAGCCGGAGCGTCGCCCGGAGGTGCCGATGCGCGCACCGGCCGAGCTGCGGGCCGGCCTGGACCGTCCGGCCTTCGTCTACCCGCTCTTCGAGCAGGCGCTCCGGCTGAACGCCGGCCGCAGTAACGCCGGGCATCGTGCGCGCATCGCCGGGCTCTGGGCCCGATTCAGTGAGAGCGCCGTCGCGAACCCGGCGGCGTGGACGCGTCGTGCGTACACGCCGGAGGAGATCGCGGAGCCCACGCCGGACAACCGGATCATCGCGTGGCCGTACACGAAGCTCATGAACTCGAACAACAATGTCGAGCAGGCGGCGGCGGTCCTGGTCTGCTCGGCGCGGGCCGCACGACGCTTCGGCGTGCCGGCGGACCGCTGGGTCTTCCCGCGAGCCGGCACCGAGGCCGCGGACACCGCGGCCATCGCGGCGCGCCCGCGCCTGGACGGATCACCCGCGATCCGAGCCGCCGGGCGCGCGGCGCTACGGCTGGCGGGTCTCGAACTTGCCGATCTGGGGCCGGTCGACCTGTACTCGTGCTTCCCTTCCGCCGTGCAGGTGGCGGCCACCGAACTCGGGCTGCCGATCGACGACCCCGCGCGGCCGCTCACGGTCACCGGCGGCCTCACCTTCGCCGGCGGCCCGTGGAACAACTACAGCACGCACGCGATCGCGACGATGGCCGACCAGGTGCGGCGCGCACAGCGGCCGGGACTCGTGACGGCGAACAGCGGCTATCTCACCAGACATTCGATCGGCGTCTACGCGCCGTGGCCGGGCGACGGGTTCCACCGCTGCTCGGCCACGGCCCAGGCAGATGCGCAGCCCCCGACCCCGGTGGCTGAAGGGTACGCAGGACCGGCCGAGCTGGAGGCGTGGACGGTCGTCTTCACCCGTGACGGGGAAGCGGAGACCGCCATGGCGGCCCTACGTACACCGTCCGGCGCGCGAACCCTCGCGCGCTGCGTCGAACCCGACGCGGTCACCCGTCTGGTGCACGAGGAGGAGACGGGCGTGAAGGCCGACGTCCACGAGGACGGCACGTTCACGCCGAGGTGACCTCGGTGGCGGCCACAAACGGTTTCAGTACGCGGTAAGGAGTTCCGGATGACGTCAGTGGCGACGCGACCTGCCGATTTCGAGGACGTCTACCGGCACCATGTGGCCATGGTGCTGGCGGGCGAACTCAAGGAGGTGATGAAGGACATGGCCCCCGGCTGCGTGCCGGCGGTGTTCGAAGGGGTCACCGTGCCGCGGGACGAGGTCAGTGCCGCAGACGTGGTGACCGCCCGCGTCGACGGCGACCGGGCCGTCGGCGAAGCGGTGTACACGACACCCGACGGCCCGATCGGCCTGCGGTCCGGATGGGGCCTCGTCGACGGGGTCTGGCAAGCGGACACGCTGGAGAACTTCCCGGCGGGCGAGCGGTGACGGGCGCGCCCGCGGGAACCCTGCCGACCGGCCCGGCGCCCGGCGGCGGCGACACCGCCTTCTGGGAAGGGCTGCGTGCGGGCAGACTGACGCTGCCGCGGTGCGGCTCGTGCGGGACATGGCGACCGCCGGGCCGCGCGCTGTGCTCGTCGTGCTGGTCCTTCGACGTCACCTGGGAGCGCTGCGAACCCGAAGGCACGATCTACACCTGGGTGCGCACACACCGCACGTTCATGAGCGAGCTGGACGTCGAGGTTCCGTACGTCACCGCGCTGGTCGAGCTGGCAACGCCGCCCGTACGGCTGCTGGGAATCCTCCTCCGGACACCGTCCGGTCACAACCCGGCGATCGGGGACCGCGTTCGCGGGGTCATCGAGCGGCCGGCCAACGCCGAGTGGCCCGTGCTGCGCTGGCAGCCGACAGGAGGACACCGATGACGTTCCGTGCCGCGACCGCGGTCGTCGGGGTGGCCGACCTGCACTTCCCCCGGGGCGCCGCGCCGGCCGGGGAGCGCGAGCTGGTGCTGGAGGCGATCCTCGCGGCGTGCGCGGACGCCGGGATCTCCCCCCGCGACATCGACGGCTTCACCTCCTACGCCGGCGGTGAGCACAGCGGGCCGGTGCTCGCCGCGGACCTCGGCGTCCGCGAGCTGCGCTGGTCCAGCATGGTGTGGGGAGGAGGAGGCGGCGGCGTCGCCGCGGCGATCGGGGCCGCCGCCGCGGCCGTCGTGTCGGGGCAGGCGGAGTGCGTCGTCGCCTTCCGCGGCATGGCTCAGCGCGACACCGGGCGGCTCGGCTACGCGAAGTACTACTTCGACAACAACTACCTCCCGCACGGAGTGGCGACGCCGGCACATGTCTGCGCACTGCGCACCCAGCGCATGCTCGAGCACGACGGCGTGCCGCGCAGCGCACTGCGCAACCTCGTTCTCGCCGCGTATCACCACGCGCAGCACAACCCGGGGGCGGCGGGCCATGGCAAGCCGCTCGACGAGGCCGGGTACGAGGCGTCGCCGCTCATCGTCGAGCCCTTTCACCTGTTCGACTGCTCGCGGGAGAACGACGGTGCGGTGGCCCTTGTGATCACGTCGGCCAGGCGTGCCGCGCAGCTGTCCGAGCCACCGGCCTACCTGCTTGCGGCGGCCCAGGGCGCGCCGGGCGGGTACGCGGCCCTCAACGAGAACGACCCGCACTACACGTCGGCCGGCTTCGCCGCGGGCCCCTCCGGTGCCGGCGTGGCATCCCGGCTGTGGGCGGGGGCGGGCGTGAAGCCGGGTGAGGTCGACGTCGTGCAGGTCTACGAGAACTTCAGTGGCCCGGCGGTGGCGTCACTGATCGACCACGGCCTGTGCCCGCCCGGGCCGGCGGCCGGCGAGTTCATGACGGTCGAGAACCTGACCGCGCCCGGCGGGGTGCTGCCGGTGAACACCTCCGGCGGCAACATCGCCGACTCGTTCGTCAACGGCATGGGGCTGGCGGTCGAGGCGGTCCGCCAGGTGCGCGGCACCTCTCCCAACCAGGTCGGCACCGCCGACACATCCCTGTTCATCGGCGGGCCGATGGCCCCGTTGGTCAGCTCCGTGCTCTTCGGCAGCGACCGCGCGCTCTGAGCGGACCAGGTGAAGTCCACTGTGGTTCGGCGACACCCGCAAAGGGCGCGGGGCTGTGACATTCGCGGCTCCGCCGCGTGGGCGCGACCAGCCACCAGGGCGCGGCAGCCGAACGGCGGCCCGTTGCCGCACATCCAGCGAAGCGCTCAGCTCCCCCAGGAGGAAATGTGACGTCATCGGAGTACGACCGGCCCGCGCTGTACGTCGAGGGTGGATGGACCGAGCCGGCGAAGGGCGCCTCGTACGAGGTCATCGAAGCCGCGACGGGCGAGGTGTTCGCCACGACCGCGCTGGCGGGCACCGATGACATCGACCGAGCGGTCGCAGCCGCCCGGCGGGCACTGACCGGCCCCTGGGCGCGGCTGCGCCCGGCGGAGCGGGCCCAGTTGGTGACGGCATTCGCAGGGGAGCTCGATGCCCGCCGCAAGACGACCGCGGCCCTGGTGAGCCGCGAGAACGGCATGCCGATCTCGCTCTCCAGGACGGTGAACGGCAGCGCTCCCGGATTCATCACCCGGTACTACGCCTCGCTGGCCGGAGATCTGCCCGACGAGGAGAGCCGGCCGAGCCCGACCGGCGGAGACACCCTGGTCACGCGTCAGCCGGTCGGCGTCGTCGCCGCGGTGACCCCGTGGAACTATCCCCAGTCACTGGCGGTCATGAAGGTCGCGCCGGCGCTCGCCGCGGGCTGCACGGTGGTCCTCAAGCCGCCGCCCGAAACCGCTCTCGACGCCTTCGTCCTCGCTGACGCCGCCGAGGCGGCCGGGCTGCCCGCCGGGGTGTTGAACGTCGTGCCCGGCGATCGCGAGGCCGGGGTTCACCTCGTCGAGCACCCGGACGTCGACAAGGTCGCCTTCACCGGTTCGACCGCCGCGGGCCGGGCGATCGCGGAGACCGCCGGTCGGCTGCTCCGCCCGGTCACGCTCGAACTGGGCGGCAAGTCGGTGTCGCTGGTGGCGGACGACGCGGACCTCGACCTGTTCACCGGAAAACTGCTGGATGTGTCCCTGCCGAACAACGGACAGACCTGCCACGCCGCGACCCGGATCCTCGCGCCCGTCGGCCGCTACGACGAGGTCGTCGAAGCGGTCACGGCGACCGTCGCCGGACTGAGAGTCGGCGATCCCCTGGACCGGGCGACGCAGGTGGGGCCGCTAGTGTCCGCCGCCCAGCGGGAGCGGGTCCTGGGGCATGTGGAGCGGGGCAGGACGTCCGCCCGGCTGACCACCGGCGGTGGTGTTCCGGACCGGCCGGGCTGGTTCGTCGAGCCGACCGTCTTCGCCGACGTCGACAACTCCTCGGCGATCGCCCAGGAGGAGATCTTCGGGCCGGTTCTCTGCGTGATCCCGTACCGTGACGAGGACCACGCGGTCGCGCTGGCCAACGACAGCGCCTACGGCCTCGGCGGCGTGGTGTGGAGTGCCGACGCCGGGCACGGGTTGTCCCTGGCCCGCCGGATCCACACCGGCACGGTCGGGGTGAACCACTACGAACTGCATGTCAACGCGCCGTTCGGCGGGGTGAAGGCGAGCGGTCTGGGTCGTGAACTCGGCCCGGAGGGACTTGCGTCGTACCTGGTGACGAAGTCGGTCTACCGAGGCTGACCCGCAGGGTCAGGCGCTGACGTCGAGCCGGTCGGGCAACTCGCCGGACCGGCTCGTTCCGATACTGCCGAAGTGCGCGATGCCCAGGAGATAGCTGCGCACGGTGTGTTCGAAGAGCTGTCGCGCGTTCAGCTGATTGGCCCGGTCGGCGGCGGACAGCACGGGATGGCTCTCGGGGTCGGCGTGTGCGAATTGCGCCCGGGTCCGCGGCGCCGGCTGCATCGCCTCCACGATCGTGGCTCCGAGCGCGAGCTTCTCCATGCCGTCCAGGATCTGCACGTGCAGTTCCAGCGGGACGCCGCATTCGGCGAGGTACTTGGCCACGTCCTCGTACATGTTGGTCAGATAGTCGCGGGGCAGGTATCGCAGCAGGATCGGGGCCGCCCTGCGGTGTCGCAGCACCGCGCTGCGGAAGTTCAGGCTCAGCCGGGTCAACCACTCCGACCAGTCCCCGGACGCGGGGCGCCGGGGAATGACCGTCTTCGTGACGATGGCCCGGGCGACCGCGGTGAGGATCTCCTCCTTGTCGGCGAAGTGGTAGTACAGCGATGGCGGCTTCACCTTCAGTTCGCGCGCGAGGCGCGGGAGGCTCAGGGCGTCCGGGCCGTCGTCGTCGATGATCGACAGTGCCGCCTCGATCGTCGCCTTGCGGCTGATCAATGGTGTGCTCGGACGCGGCACCCGTCCTCCTCGGATCGACCCCTGCGGTCCTGTTCCGGATTCTCTCACGGTTGCGGGCGTGCCGGTTCCGGGCCGGTGAGTTGACCCGCCGCGACGCCACTCACCTAATGGTGATAGTTTTAGCAGGCGCCGCGGACGTCCGCTCGGCCCACGGCCTCTTCAGGGAACTCACATGCGCTGACGGGGTGAACATGTCCATGATGCACGGCGCCGAGCCGTGGGCGACCCGTATCGGGGTGCCCGAGTCCTTTGTCCCGGACGGCCACGGCGATCCCGACGGTCTGGTCGGCGGGTCCGCCTACGGACCGCTGATGGCCGCGGTTCGCGGCTTCCTCGACGACCTCGCGGGCGCGGTGCCCGACGCGGACCTCGCGGCCGGGCTGACCGCGGACGTCGAGGCCTGGCGAAGACGGCTCCGCACCCAGGCGGTGCCGGAGCGGGAGCAGGCGTTCGGACACCGGGTCGACCTCCCGGGCAGGGGGCAGGTCATGGCGCCCGCGTTCGTCATGACGGCACGTGGCCCGGACAGCGTCGAGGGTACGGTGACGTTCGGGCGGTTCTTCCTGGGCGGCAACGGCGCCGTCCACGGGGGCGCCATCGCCCTGCTGCTCGATGAGGTGCTCGGACGCCTGTCCGACACGGCGGGGAGGACGCCAGCCCGGACGGCCTCGTTGACGGTCGACTTCCGCGCGGTCACCCCGGTCGACGAGGAACTCGTCGTCCGTGCCTGGTTCGAGCAGGAGGTCGGACGAAAGCGCTACCTCGCCGGCGAGATCCGGCATGGCGACGTGCTCTGCGCGCAGGCCACCGGTCTGTTCGTGAGCCTCACCGCCGAGCAGTCCTGAACCGACGCGACGGCGCGGCGCCCGTGGCGACGCGGAGCCCGACGGTGCGAGGCGGGAGTCGTAAGTGGGGCGTCGTCGGTCAGGTGTCCCCGCACGCCGCCGGGCGTGCCCGTGGAGTGCTCCGGACAGGCTTCGAGCGGTTCTGCCGAGTCCGCTGCGGTTCGGCAGCGCCCCGAAGGGGCGTGGGGCTGTGACATTCGCGGCTCCGCCGCGTGGGCGCGACCAGCCACGACGGCGCCGCAGCCGACCGACGACGGCTGCCCGCACATCCAGCGGAGCGCTCAACGCGACCGGCGTCGCCGGGCCGGCCGTGGTCCCGGTCGCTTTGCGATCCCGACGGTCATCAGAGCGATGTCGATGTACCGCTCCGCCACGTCGTCCGGGGTCAAAGGCCCGTCGGCGGAGTACCAGCGCCCCACCGACTGGCACATCCCGAGAAGCGCCCTCGCGGTTTCGTGAGGATCGTGGGGGGTGAAGAATCCTTCCCGGGTCCCGGTGTCGATGATCTCGACCAGGACGTTCTCCACGTCCTTGCGGCGAGCGGCGTACCGCTGGCGATTGCGGGGCGAGAGATAGCGCAGTTCCTGATCCAATGCGGCCAGACGCGTGCGGTGGGCCATATGCAGCACCACGGCGCGGATGACGTTGACGAACTGCAGGTCGGGCCGGTCCGGTGTCTCCTCAGCCGCGCTGCGCACCCGCCAGGCGACCTCGCCGGTCCCGACCTCGAGCAGCGCGGCGAAGAGGCCTTCCTTGCTCTCGTGGTGGTAGTACAGCGCGGGCACGGTGAGCCCGACGCGCCGGGCTATGTCGCGCACGGTCGCGCCGTGGTAGCCGTTCTCGTACATCACGTCGAGTGCCGCGGCCAGGATGGGGCTCAGCTCGAGCGGGCCGAAGTGCAGCCAGTCGTCCTTGGTGTCTGGCTCGGCCGAGCCCTGCATCGCTTCCTCCCTGCGCCGGCCGACAGGATATCCGGCTCGCGGACGTGTCAGCGAGGTGCCATGCGGATGGCACCGTCCAGGCGGATGGTCTCGCCGTTGAGCATGGCGTTCTCGACGATGTGGCGGGCCAGTGCGGCGTACTCGGCGGGATCGCCGAGCCGGGACGGATGAGGCACCTGGGCGCCGAGCGAGGTGATCGCCTCGTCCGACAGCGTGGCGAACAGAGGGGTGCGGAAAAGGCCGGGGG
The DNA here is from genome assembly GCF_040630525.1 of Streptomyces sp. NPDC005799. Classification (NCBI taxonomy): domain Bacteria; kingdom Bacillati; phylum Actinomycetota; class Actinomycetes; order Kitasatosporales; family Streptomycetaceae; genus Streptomyces; species Streptomyces sp. NPDC005799. The sequence continues at coordinate 13,740 of NZ_JBEXXQ010000073.1, read as the reverse complement.
CGATGGTTGCCACGCGGATATTCAGGTCGGCCAGGTCACGGGCGATCGGTAGGGTCATGCCGACAATGCCGCCCTTGGAGGCGGAATAGGCGGCCTGCCCGATCTGCCCGTCGAACGCGGCGACCGAGGCGGTGGTGATGATGACACCTCGTTCCTCACCCACCGGCTCGGACTGAGCGATGCGTTCGGCGGCGAGCCGGATCACGTTGAACGTGCCGATCAGGTTGACGTTGAGGACCCGGGTGAAGTCGGCCAGCGGGAAGACGCCCTTCTTGCCCACGGTCCTGACTGCGCTGCCGATGCCGGCGCAGTTAACCGCGACCCGCAGCGGGCCGAACGCCTCTGCCGCGTCCAGTGCGGCGGCCACTTGTGCCTCGTCGGTGACATCGGCGGCGGCGAACGCCGTCCCGTCGCCCAGTTCCTCAACAACGGACTCTCCCGGGGACGAGGGCAGGTCCACGATGACCACCTTCGCGCCGTGGCCGTGCAGTTCCCTGGCTGTCGCGAGCCCCAGGCCCGACGCGCCCCCGGTCACCAGTGCGACGGTGTCCTTGACGTCCATGTACGACTCCTCTCGTGTTCAGTCCACGAGCCGGTTCAGCCGGCCCGTGATGAGTTCTTCGGCCTCGTCGACGATTCGCCCGATCAGGTCGGCCACCGTCGGGATGTCCCTGATCAGTCCCTGGACCAGACCGGCGGTCCAGACGCCGAGGTCGAGGTCACCGGTCTCGAAGACCTTCCGGCCCCGGGCGCCCGCGACGAGCTCCCGGACGTCCTCGAACGCGCCGCCCCGCTCCAGGACCGCGACGACCTCGCGGGACACCTGGTTGCTCGCGACCCGGGCGGTGTTGCGCAGTGGGCGGAAGATCAGCTCGGTGTCCCGTTCGGACGCCTCCACCAGGTGCCGTTTGACGTTCTCGTGCACCGGCGCCTCGGTGGTCGCCAGGAAGCGCGTGCCCATGCTGATGCCGTCGGCGCCCAGCGCCAGCGCGGCCACGAGACCGCGCGCGTCACCGAAGCCGCCGGAGGCGACCATCGGGATGGTGATCTCCTCCGCCGCGGCGGGGATGAGTATCAGACCCGGGATGTCGTCCTCGCCCGGATGCCCGGCGCACTCGAATCCGTCGATCGTGATCCCGTCCACGCCGAGTTCCTGAGCTCTGACCGCATGCCGGACGCTGGTGCACTTGTGCAGCACCTTCACCCCGCCCGAGCGGAACGCGGCCATGTGTTCTGCGGGGTTGGAGCCGGCGGTCTCCACCACCGGTACTCCTGACTCCACGATCACGTCGCGGTACTCCGCGTACGGCGGCGGACTGATCGACGGGAGGATCGTCAGGTTCACCCCGAACGGTTTGTCGGTGAGCCCGCGGCAACGGGCGATCTCCGCGGCCAGTGCTTCCGGTGTCGGCTGGGTCAGCGCGGTGATGAATCCGAGGCCGCCGGCGTTGGCCACGGCCGCGGTCAGCTCGGCCCGGCCGACCCACTGCATCCCGCCCTGCACGATCGGGTGCTCGACGTCGAACACCTCGGTGAACCTGGTGCGCACGCTTGACCGCCTCTCCTGAGGTACTGGAGAACCCCACCATACTTAGCGAGCGCTAGGTAGGAATGTGAGACACCTCTCCTTGACGGGCCTTCAGGAACTTAGCGATCGTTAGGTAAGGGGCAACGAGGAGGACTTCATGACCGCCGCAGTCATCGTCGACGCGATCCGTACTCCCTCCGGCAAGGGCAAGCCGGGTGGACAGCTCTCCGGTGTCCATCCGACCGACCTGCTCAGTCATGTCCTGCGTGAACTGGTCCGGCGAACCGGGGTTGATCCCGCCGTCGTCGACGACGTGATCGGCGGCTGTGTCGGCCAGGCGGGCGAGCAGGCGCTCAACATCACCCGGTCGGCCGTGCTCGGCGCCGGTCTCCCGGAATCCGTTCCGGCGACGACGATCGACAGGCAGTGCGGATCCAGCCAGCAGGCCGCCCACTTCGCCGCGCAGGGCATCCTGGCCGGGGCCTACGACGTCGTCATCGCGTGCGGGGTCGAGTCGATGAGCCGGATCCCCATGGGAACGCCGTCCATGGGGCAGGACGCGGCGGGCACCGGCGTCGCCGCACGCTATCCCGACGGTCTGGTGAACCAGGGTGTCTCGGCCGAACTGATCGCCGGGCGGTGGAAACTGAGCAGGGAGGACCTCGACGAGTACTCGGCACGTTCGCACGCGCGCGCGGCGGCCACCGCGGCCGCCGGCGGTTTCGACAGCGAGATCGTCCCGGTCCCCGTCCTGGGCGCGGAGCAGGCGGCCGTGCTCGACGAGACGGTCCGCGCCAGCACCACCCCGGCCGGGCTGGCCGGCCTCAGGCCGTCCTTCCGTGACGAGGAGACCGGCTGCCGGTTCCCCGAGATCGACTGGAAGATCACCCCGGGCAATTCGTCGCCGCTCACCGACGGAGCCTCCGCGGTCCTCGTGATGAGCGAGAAGAGGGCGAACGAGCTGGGCCTGCGCCCGCGGGCGAGGTTCCACAGCTTCGCCGTCACCGGCAGCGACCCGTTGCTGATGCTGACCGGGGTCGTCCCCGCCACGCAGAAGCTGCTGGCACGAGCCGGCCTGAGGATCGAGGACATCGACGCGTACGAGGTCAACGAGGCGTTCGCACCCGTGCCCCTGATGTGGCAGCGCGAACTGGACGCGGACCCGGAGCGGCTCAACCCACGGGGTGGCGCGATCGCGCTGGGACACCCCCTCGGCGCCTCCGGCACGCGGCTGCTGACCACGCTGCTCAACCACCTCGAGGCCACGGGCGGCCGCTACGGCCTGCAGACCATGTGCGAGGGCGGCGGCATGGCCAACGCCACCCTGATCGAACGTCTTTAGGAGCACCGATGGATCGCACCCTGTTCACCGACGACCACGACGTCTACCGGGAGCTGGTCGAGGAGTTCGTCACCCGGGAGGTCACGCCCAACCTGTCGCGCTGGGACGAGGAAAGGCTGATCGACCGTCCGGTCTGGCTCGCCGCGGGCAAGCAGGGCGTCATCGGCCTCAGCGTCCCGCAGGAGTACGGCGGCGGCGGGCAACCCGACTACCGCTACCAGGTCGTGGTGATCGAGGAGTTCGCCAAGGCCGGCGCGACGTCCCTGATCTCCAGCTTCTCATTGCAGGACAACATCATCGTGCCCTACGTCGCCGACCTCGGCACCGATGAGCAGAAGCAGGGATGGCTGACCGGCATGGCCCGCGGCGAACTGATCGGTGCCATCGCCATGACCGAACCCGGAGCGGGCAGCGACCTGCAGGGCATACGCGCCACCGCGGTCCGCGACGGCGACGAATGGGTCGTCAACGGCCAGAAGACGTTCATCACCAGCGGGATCAACGCCGACTTCGTCATCGTCGTGGCCCGGACCGACCCGGACGCCGGCTCCCGCGGCTTCAGTCTCGTCGTCGTCGAGACCGGTACCCCGGGCTTCACCCGCGGGCGCAAGCTGGACAAGGTCGGCCTCCAGGCCCAGGACACCGCCGAGCTCTTCTTCGACGAGGTCCGGGTGCCGGCGGCAAACCTGCTCGGCACCGAAGGCCGCGGCTTCGCCCACCTCATGGAGCGGCTGCCGCTCGAGCGGCTGTCGATCGGCACCGCCGCCCTGGCGAGTGCCGAGGCCGTCTTCGCCGAGACCAGGCGGTACTGTTTCGAGCGGCGCGCGTTCGGCCGCCCGATCGGGGACTTCCAGAACACCCGGTTCGTCCTCGCCGAGATGGCCACCGAACTCGACGTCACCAGGGCGTACCACGACGCCGCCGTGCTGGCGCTGAACGAGGGACGGCTGTCCGCGGTCGACGCCGCGAAGGCCAAGTGGTGGATCACCGAACTCCAGAAGCGCGTGATCGACCGGTGCGTGCAGCTGCACGGTGGCTACGGTTACATGCTCGAGTACCCGGTCGCGCGAGCGTTCGTCGACTCGCGCATCCAGACGATCTACGGCGGCACCACCGAGATCATGAAGGAGATCATCGGCCGCGACCTCGCACGGTCGGAGGGCTGACATGACCGGACCACTGACCGGCCTGCGTGTCGTCGAGCTCGCGGGCATCGGCCCCGGCCCGCACGCCGCGATGGTCCTCGCCGACCTGGGCGCCGACGTCGTACGGGTGGAGCGGCCGGGAACCGCGGAGCGGGACGCGCTGCTCCGCGGGCGCCGCTCGGTCCACGCCGACCTGAAGACGGAACACGGGCTCGACCTGGTGCGGCGTCTGGTGGGGAAAGCCGACGTGCTCGTCGAAGGCTACCGACCGGGCGTCGCCGAGCGGCTGGGCATCGGTCCCGACGACTGCCTCGCGCTCAATCCACGCCTCGTCTACGGGCGGATGACAGGGTGGGGACAGGACGGTCCGCTCGCGTCACGGGCCGGGCACGACCTGAACTACATCGCCCTCACCGGGGCGCTGCACGCGATCGGCAGGCCCGGTGAACGCCCGGTACCGCCCCTCAACCTCGTCGGGGACTTCGGCGGTGGCTCGATGCTGCTGCTCACCGGGATCCTGGCCGCGCTGTGGGAGCGGGAGCGCTCCGGGCAGGGCCAGGTCGTCGACGCGGCGATGGTCGACGGGGTAAGCCTGCTGCTGCAGATGGTGTGGGCCATGCGCGCCCAGGAAAACTGGAGCGACACCCGAGGCACCAACATCCTCGACGGCGGCGCACCGTACTACGACACGTATGAGTGTTCCGACGGCCGGTATGTGGCCGTCGGAGCCATCGAGCCGCAGTTCTACGCACAGCTGTTGAGCGGACTCGGGCTGGACCCGGCGGAGCTGCCCGACCAGACGGACCGCGTCGGATGGCCGACGCTGCGGTCGCGGATCGCCGAATCGTTCCACACCGGGCCACGGGACCACTGGGTGAAGGTCTTCGCCGACACCGACGCGTGCGTCACGCCGGTACTGACCTTCGAGGAGGCCCGCCGGCATCCGCACCTCACCGCGCGGGGCACGCTGACGGAACTCGACGGCGTGCCCCAGCCCGCACCGGCACCGCGATTCTCCAGGACCGTCCCCCAGATGCCCGCGCGCCCGCCCGTCCCCGACGCGGACACTGGTGCGGTGTCTGTCGACTGGCAGATCTGAGCGGACGGGGATGTCCACGGTCCCCTTGGACACCGACATGACCGCCGGGATGCCGCCCGAGGACACGGTCGACCCCGCCGACGTCGCAGCTCAGGCGCTGCATGCGAGCGAGCAGGGCACCCCGGAGATCCTGGCCGACGGGCTCACCGGCAGGACAGCAGGAACTGTCCGCCGCCCCCGCCGCACAGGCGTAGCGTCGCCGGAGGTCCGTCGTCGGATCGCCCCTCAGGCGGCGGGAGTGCCTGGAACCGTACTGTCCGGTCGCCCGTCGCTGTCTTGGACCGGGTGCCCTGGAAAGACCAGATCGGCTCTCCCGACTCCGGCCGGCTGCCAGGCTCGGCGCTCACGTCGCCGGTGACGTTGAATGGAAGCTTGTGCCGGTGGGGGAGGACAACCGGCTGGCGGCACGCGCTGTGACCCGACCTGCCCGCCTGTTCTTCGACTGCGAACCGGCCCCTGCATCGCCTGTCGGCCGTATCGTGAGGTGTCGTCCAGGCAGGAAGGGGTGTCGGTGGAGCCGGTGGCGCACAGCGGGACCGTCGCGGCAGGGCCCGGAAGCGGGACCGGGGCGAGCCTGCCGCAGGCCTCGGGGACCCGGAGCGGGCGTCCGCGTGTCACTTCGCGGGCGGAGTTGGAGCGGCTGGGCTTCGAACTCTTCGCTGGGCAGGGGTTCGACGCCACCACGGTCGAGGACATCGCACGCTCCGCGGGTATCGGCCGACGTACGTTCTTCCGGTATTTCGCGTCCAAGAACGATCTGGTCTGGGGTGATTTCGAGCAGCAGCTCGTCGGCTTCCGCGATCTGCTGAACACCATGGATCCGGAGGTCCCGGTCGTGGACGCCCTGCGCGAAGCCGTCGTCGAGTTCAACCGGTTCGACGACACCGTTGTGCCATGGCACCGGCAGCGCATGCAACTCATCCTGTCCGTACCCGCGCTCCAGGCCGACGCCACCCTGCGCTACTACTCATGGCGGCGCATCGTCGCCGAGTTCACGGCCCGGCGTATGGGCCTGGCGCCCTCGGACATGCTGCCACGGTTCTTCGGTCACGCGGCACTCGCCGCGGCCATCGCCGCGTATGAACACTGGCTGGCCGACGAGGACGCCTGCCTGGCCGAACTGCTCGACCGGCTGATGCGGCAGCTGGCCGACGGACTCGGCGCGTTGTAGCGCCTGTCGGCAGCGCGCAGGGGAAGGGTCAGGATAGGCCGGAAACGATGGCGTGGGCGACGAGTTCACCCACGAGTACCGCGGTGGCTGCCGGCCCGCGCTGGGGGGCGTCGGGGAGCAGAGAGGTGTCGGCCACCCGCAGGTCACGAACACCGTGGACGCGCCCGTACTGGTCAGCGGCAGCGTGCCGTGCATCGTCCGGGTGGCCCATCGGGACCGTGCCGCACGTGTGCTGGGCCGTCCCGAGACGGGTTTCGATCCAGTGGTTCAGCTTTCGGTCGTCATCGAGGATCGCCGGGCCGACATCGACGAGCCCGTGCGCGACGGCTTCGAACGGCTCGGTGCCGAAGAGCGCGGCGGTGGTGCGCACGGCGTCACGCAGAGGACGATAGTCGTCCGCGGCGGAGAGATAGCCGTAGTCGATGTCCGGGGGAGTGACCGGGTCGGCGGACCGGATGCGCAGGCGGCCGGACCGGCGAGGCGCGAGCGCGGAGACCAGCAGAGGCAGCGGGGCACCTGGGGCATCCACCGTGCCGCCGACGAGCCCCGCCATGGGAACCAGGGACTGCAGGATCTCGAGATCGCCCGGCCCGTCCGAACCGGCAGGAGCGCAGCCGGTTCCCCCGGCGGCAGAGCGCAGGTGCAGACAGCCGCCGAGCCAGGAACCGGAAGGGGCGCCGAGCTCCTCGCGCGGGGTCCATTCCAGGACGAGTTGGGGATGGTCGCTGATCTGCGCGCCGACGGCGGAAGCGTCCCGCACCACGGGGATGCCGAGGCGTTCGAGGTCGGCGCGGGGGCCGATGCCGGAGAGCTGGAGCACATGGGGTGAGGCCAGGGCGCCGGCACACAGCACGACCGCACCGCCGTCCACCCGGGTGATGGCGCCGCCGCGCTCGACGACGACGCCCGTGGCGCGGCCCCGTTCGACAACGACCCGGTGGACTCGGCAGCCGCCCCGGACGTCGAGGCCGGGGCGGTCGAGCACGTCCGGGGGAAGGTAGGCGAGCCCGCTGTTCCCGCGTACCCCGTCGACGACATTGGCCGGCACGGGACCGAACCCCGGCGGCTCCTGGTCGTTCTTGTCATGCTCGGCGGGGTGGCCCAGCGCACGGGCCGCACCGCGGAACGCCGCGGCGGCGGGGTGGTCGAGACGGCCGCGGCGAATGCGCATGGGACCGTCGCCGCCGTGCAGGTCGCTCGCTCCGAAGTCCAGATCGGACTCCAGTTTCCGCAACAGGGGCAGGACTTGGCCGTAGGCCCAGGCGGGGTTGCCCAAGGCCGCCCAGCGGTCGAAGTCCTCACGCCGTGCGCGGATGAAATACCCCCCATTGACCGTGGTCGAGCCGCCGAGGACGCGCCCGCGCGGGACCTGCCACGGGCGCCGCGGAGTGAGGCGCACATGGTGAGCGGTTATGTCCGGATGGCCCGGCCGAGCTCCGGGGATCAACCGCGCGTCCAGCAGTTCCGGACCGAATCCGGCGAGACCGCGGGGGACTCGCCCCGCCTCCAACAGCAGCACCTTCAGCCCGGGAACCTCGGTCAGCCGTGACGCGAGCGTCGCACCGGCCGCCCCCGCGCCGACCACGATCACATCGGGGCGGGAACGCGTCACTGCCGCGCCTTTATGACCGTCGTCTCCATGTGAAACGGGGCCGTTGACGAGGCTTCATCCGGTTCGGTGGACAACAACATCTGCACACCCCTTCCATTTTGGCACGGCATGCCAATACTCTCCGACTGTACCCACGGCACGGCGGTGAACCGCACAACACCCGGTAATTCCCCAACCGGAGGCCATAGTTGTCCGCCGTGGTCCACGGCGCGCCTCCCACTCCCTCCGCACCTGTCACGGCACACCACGTGGCTCCGTGATTCCCACCCACACATTTGGCACCAACCAGGGAGAACACATGAATGACGTCTCGTCGACGACACCGGAGACCGAGGCCGCCCGCCTCCCGGGGGACATCGCGCCCGGATCCCCGGAAGCGTCCGCCCCGCTCATCGAGGCGGACGACCTGATCGAGGAGGTCTCGATCGACGGCATGTGCGGTGTCTACTAAGGACTTGCCGGCCATGACTCCCCTGCCTCCCGAACTCGACCGAGCCTGGGCGCTGCACCCTCAGGTCTCGGTACGGCCGGAACCCTTCGGCGCGCTGCTGTACCACTTCGGTACCCGGCAGCTCTCCTTCCTCAAGGACGTCAGGCTGCTCACGGTCGTCCGGACGCTCGAGAGTGCGGCCACCGCGCGCGCGGCCTGCGCGGCCGCCGGCGTGGCGGAGCAGGACCTGCCGCGCTACGGGCGGGCGCTCGCCGCCCTCGCCAGGTCGTCGATGGTCGTCGAAAGGACTCCGATCCCATGACCCCAGTCCCCGGCACGCTGCGGCCGGCCCCAGGCACCGAACGTCTGGTGGATCTCTTCGAGCGCGGCCTCGCCGCCCCGATCTGTCTCACCTGGGAACTCACCTACGCCTGCAATCTGTCCTGCAGTCACTGTCTGTCCAGCTCCGGGCGCCGCGACCCGCGCGAGCTGACCACGGCGGAAGCCCGGGCCGTCATCGACGAACTGGAGGCCATGCAGGTCTTCTACGTCAACATCGGTGGTGGCGAGCCCACGACTCGCCCGGACTTCTTCGAACTCCTCGACTACGCCACCGCACACCACGTGGGAGTGAAGTTCTCCACCAACGGGGTACGCATCACACCCGAGGCCGCCCGTCGCCTGGCCGATGACGACTACGTGGACGTGCAGATCTCGCTCGACGGCGCGACACGCGGGGTCAACGATGTGGTACGCGGGCCCGGTTCGTACGACACGGCACTTCGCGCGATGGGCAACCTCAGCGATGCCGGGATGGCGAACTTCAAGCTCTCCGTCGTGTGCACTCGTCACAACATTCCGCAGATGGACGAGTTCAAGGCCATCGCCGACCGCTACGGAGCCCAGCTGAGGCTGACCCGGCTGCGGCCGTCGGGGCGCGGCGCGGACGTGTGGGACGAGCTGCACCCGCGACCGGAGCAGCAACGGCAGCTGTACGACTGGCTGATGGAGCACGGTGACAGTGTTCTGACCGGCGACTCCTTCTTCCACCTCTCCGCGTACGGCAAGGCGTTGCCCGGCCTGAACCTGTGCGGAGCCGGACGGGTGGTGTGTCTGATCGACCCGGTCGGAGACGTGTACGCCTGTCCGTTCGCCATCCACGACGACTTTCTCGCGGGTAATGTGCGCACGCCCGGTGGCTTCGCCGCGGTCTGGCGCGATTCCGGGCTCTTCCACCGGCTGCGCGCACCGCAGCACGGCGGAGCGTGCGCGTCCTGTGCCTTCTACGACAGCTGCAAGGGCGGGTGCCTGGCGGCCAAGTTCTTCACCGGGCTGCCGCTGGACGGCCCCGACCCCGAATGCGTCCAGGGTCACGGCGAACATCTGCTGGCCGACCGCTCCAAGGGCGCCGGCCACCTGCCCAAGCCGTCCGGTGACCACTCCCACCGCAAGGAACCCGCACGCCGTCCCGGCACCGTCGACCTCGTGCTGACCCGCCGTCCGGACCTGGCCGCACCGCCCGTCGCCGCGTGTGCCGAAAATCCTCTCGCCGGACTGCGCACCGACTGACCCGACGGCTGGGCGACACCACATCCGAGTACTTCGAAAACTGTACGGAGAGGCCGTATATGGGCAGGAACCCCTGGTTCGAGACCGTCGCCGAAGCGCAACGCCGTGCGCGCAAACGACTCCCGAGCTCGGTCTACGGCGCGCTCGTCGCAGGTTCGGAGCGAGGGCGCACCGTGGACGACAACAACGAGGCATTCGCCGAACTCGGCTTCGCCCCACGTATCGTGGGCCATCACGCGGAGCGCGATCTGTCCACCACCGTCCTCGGAACACCGTCCGCGATCCCCGTGGTCATCTCACCGACAGGCGTTCAGGCGGTGCACCCCGACGGAGAGGTGGCGGTCGCCCGCGCCGCGGCGAACCGTGGCGTCATCATGGGCTTGAGCTCCTTCGCGAGCAAGCCCGTCGAGGAGGTGACCGCGGCCAACCCGAACACGTTCTTCCAGATGTACTGGTCGGGCACCCGGGAGACGATGGTCCAGCGGATGGAGCGGGCGCGGGCCTCCGGTGCCAGAGCGCTGATCGCCACTCTGGACTGGTCGTTCTCCAACGGACGGGACTGGGGCAGTCCGAGCATCCCCGACCGGATCGATCTCAGAACGATGCTGAGGTTCGCCCCCGAAGTGGCGCGGCACCCCCGATGGCTGTGGTCCTTCGCACGGGCCGGGCGAGTACCCGATCTCACCACACCGAACCTCCGCTCGCCCGAGGGCGGCGTTCCGACCTTCTTCGGCGCCTACGGCGAGTGGATGCAGACCACTCCCCCGACCTGGGACGACATCAAGTGGATGCGGGAGGAGTGGGGAGGCCCGTTCCTGCTCAAGGGGGTCAGCCGGGTCGACGATGCCAAGCGGGCGGTCGACGCCGGTGTGACGGGCATCTCCGTTTCCAACCACGGCGGCAACAACCTCGACACCACACCCGCCACCATCCGCCTGCTCCCTGAGGTGGCCAAGGCTGTCGGCCACACGGTGGAGGTTCTCCTCGACGGGGGCGTACGCCGCGGCGGTGACGTGGCGAAGGCCCTGGCGCTGGGCGCGAGGGCGGTGCTCATCGGCCGCGCATACCTCTGGGGGCTCGCGGCCAACGGGCAGGCAGGCGTGGAGAACGTCCTCGACATCATGCGCGGTGGACTCGATTCCGCCGTCCTCGGCCTCGGCCGGGCCTCGGTCCACGAACTGTCGCCGGACGACCTCGTCGTCCCGGACGGATTCACGCGCATCGCCGGACCGAACGGCTGACCATGCCGACAGACCGTCACCAGGCAGCCCGCCCCGCACCGCTGGCACACCTCACCTGGCCAAAGGTACCCGCGAACCCGCTGGTACTGGTGCCGGTGGGCGCCACCGAGCAGCACGGGCCGCATCTGCCCCTGCACACGGACAGCGTCATCGCCACCGCGGTGGCGCGGTCGGTCGCGGCCGAGTTGTCCGCCGTACTCGCTCCGACCATCGCCTACGGCGCCAGCGGAGAGCACGCCGGCTTCCCCGGGACGGTCTCCATCGGCCGCGACGCGCTGCGCGTCGTGCTCGTGGAGACCGTCCGCTCGCTGTCCACATGGGCCGGCCGCACCGTCTTCGTCAACGGACACGGCGGCAATGTGTCCACTCTCGACGCGGCCGTCGGCAGCCTCCGCCACGAAGGCCATGACGTGGCCTGGCTGGGCTGTGAAGTACCCGGCGGGGATGCCCACGCGGGGCGGACCGAGACCTCACTGATGCTGCATCTGGCCCCTGCCGACGTCCGCCTCGCCGAGGCCGTTCCCGGCGACACCCGCCCACTCGCCGACCTGCTGCCGGAGCTGATGGCCCAGGGTGTGAGACATGTGTCGCCCACCGGCGTGCTCGGCGACCCCGCCGGAGCGACCGCGTCCGAGGGCCGGGCCCTGCTCGCGTCCATGGTGTCGGCCGCCCTGAGCCGCGTCAGCGCGGGCTGCACGGGCAGGCACGGCCGACTCGTCGCGACATCTGAGGAGTGCGTCTGCGTACCGCCCTGCCGAGGCGGTTCCCTCACATCCGCTCCGCCCGCAACGCTGCCGAAGGAGGGCCACTCGTGACACTGCCGCATGGCTTCAGGGTCGTCCTCGACGACCGTACCCGGATACTCGACGAAGGGCGGGCACTCCTCGGCGGACACCCCACCCGGCTGCTCCGGCTCAGCCCTCGCGCCCGGACGCTGCTGTCCGGACGCGAGCTTCGCGTACGGGACGAGGCCGGAGCGTTCCTCGCGGACCGCCTTCTGGATGCGGGCCTCGCACACCCCTCACCGGAGCCGGGCACGACGGACGTAAGGGGAGACGGACCGGTCTGCACATACGTCGTCCCGGTGCGCGACCGCCCCCGGCAACTCGACCGCCTACTGGCGAGCATCCCCTCCGGTGCCCCGGTAGTGATCGTGGACGACGCCTCGCGAAGCCCCGACCACATCGCCCGGGTCGCAGCGCGGCACGGTGCACGGCTGCTGCTGCTGCCGGTCAATCTCGGTCCGGCCGGTGCCCGCAATGCCGGACTGAGCCTTGTCACCACGCCCTTCGTCGCCTTCGTCGACTCGGATGTCGTGCTGTCGCCCACCACCGTGCCCACCCTGCTGGACTGCTTCGCCGATCCGCGCGTCGCCCTGGCCGCGCCACGGATCGCCGGCCTCGACACGGGAGACACCACCGGTTGGCTCGGCCGCTACGAGAACGCCCGGTCGTCCCTCGACCTGGGGAGCAGACCGGCCGCCGTCCGCTCCGGCACGCCGGTCTCCTGGGTGCCGAGCGCCTGTGTGGTCGTCCGTACCGATGCCTTCGCCGCCGCCGCGGGATTCGACGCCCGCATGCGCGTCGGAGAGGACGTCGACCTGTGCTGGCGACTTGAGCGGGACGGATGGCGTCTGCGCTATGAACCCACCGCGCAGGCCGCCCACGAGCACCGGACGCGGCTCACCGCCTGGATCCGGCGGAAGGCGTTCTACGGTACCGGCGCGCACCCGATCGCCAAGCGCCATCCCGGGTACGCCGCGCCTGTCGTGCTGGCGCCCTGGAGCGCCGCGCTGCTGCTCGCCCTGCTCGCGCAGCGACGATGGTCCCTCCCGGCGGCCGGCGTCGTCTGCGCGGTCACCACCGGGCGGATCGCCGGGAAGCTGCGGGGAACCGACCGGCCGTGGCGCCACGCGGTGCGGCTCATCGCCAACGGGGGAGTGGTCACGCTGCTGCAGGGCGGGTCCCTGATCACCCGACACTGGTGGCCGCTCGCCGCCGTCGGCTGTCTGGCGTCGAGCCGTCTGCGCCGTGCGGCTGCGGTGGCGGCCGTGGCGGACGTCGTCTGTGAGTACCGGTTCGGTGAGACGGGCCTGGATCCACTTCGCTACGGCATCGCACGCCGCCTCGACGATCTGGCCTACGGCGCCGGAGTATGGTATTCCGCCGTCAAAGGCCGCTCCACGGCGGCGCTACGCCCGTCCATGCGAATATCCGGTCGGCGTGCGTGCTGACCGGGGCGGACACCCGGCTGACGCCCCAGCCCGACCACGTCGGGCTGCTGCGCCCATGGCCATGGCACCTCCCTTCATGAACAGGACGGTGATCACTGCGAGCAACGCGAACGGAGTGCCGACGAGGAACCGGTCGTCGGTCGCGAAGCCATAGGCGTGCTCCAGGTGGATGATCCCCATCGCCGCGGGCAGAGTCGCCATGTCCAGGACACCGTGACTGGCCGACCGGCCGACCGACCGACTGGCCTTCGGCCGAGCCATACATCGAGGCTTTAGCCTTGATCCACCGACGGGATTTCGAAGTTCTCCGAGGGCGGGTTCTGGGCTTTCGGCTGGTGTGCGGGCAGGAGGTGTCCGCTGGTCTGCCCAG
>NZ_JBEXXQ010000072.1:0-48737 GCF_040630525.1 Streptomyces sp. NPDC005799 | reverse complement strand
GCGGACCGTCCCACGTGGACGGTCCGCGCCTGCCGCGCTCCCGATCAGGTCACAGGGGGCAAGTGCCCTCGAAGGCGACAGTATTGGGGTCGTTCGGGATCGGGCAGAGGAACTGGTCGTAGCGGGTGTCGTTGTCGACGAAGCGTTTGAGCCAGGAGATGCTGTACTTGGCGACCGTGGTGTTGGGGCTCGCGAAGGTGAAGTGATCGGCGCCCTTGAGTTCCACGAAAGCCTTGTCGTGGACGTTGGTCAGCGCATCGTAGGCGGGCCGGGTGAAGGTGGAGACGGGGGCGACGGTGTCGCCATCGGCTCCGAAGATCATGGTGGGCACGCTGATCTGGTCGCCGGGGTTCGTGATGTCCCAGGGGGCCAGGGGGATCGCCGCCTTGAGCGACGGGTTGGCCGCCGCACTCTCCAGGGTGCCCCCGCCGCCCATCGACCACCCCATCAGGGCCAGCCTGTTGGGGTCGATCCTGTCTTTGACCGGGCTCTTCGTGGTCAGGTAGTTGAGCGCGGCGAGTTGCTGCCTGCTGCGGTCGGACGGGAAGTCCCACAACGCGTTGCTGTCCATGGTCATCACCACGAAGCCCTGGGAAGCCAGCCGTGGCCCGTACCAGGCGATCTGGCCTTGTACGGCGACGAAGCCCGGCATGATGACGACGGCGCCGAAGGTGCCCTGGCTCGTGTCGGTCGGGTAGTAGATGGTGCCGTCGTTGAAACCGGGGCCGCTTCCGGCCGGCACGGTGACGGAGGAGACGGCGAACGGGCCGGTGACGGCGGTTACGGACGACTCGGTGGGGGCCGGGCCTCGCTGGTAGGGGTTACCGGAGACCGCGTGGACGGGGGTGGCGAGTGCGATCGAGGTCACGACCGCAAGAAACGCCATGAGCGCTCGGGGGCGGAGCAGTTTCACGGTAGTCCTCTCGGCCGTGCTGTCAGTTGGTGTAGACGGTGGGGGCATCGGCGACACTGCTGTCGACCACGGGCGCGTAGCTGGCTGTGAAGTAGCCGTTGCCCGCGCACAGCAGCGAGCCGGAGACCTTCTTGAAGACCTGGTTGGTGAAGGTCAGGCCGTTGTCACCGTTGGAGCTCGTCGCGGAGAGGCTGGGGGCCTGGTAGACGCAGGTGGCGGAGCCCAGCAGGGTGGAGAGCACCACCGTGGTCTGGATGCTGCCACCCGTGGCCGGGGTCACCGTGACCGTGCCGTCGGAGGCGGCGGAGGTGGTGTAGGGCAGGGCGTTGACGGTGATGCTGCGCACTCCGGTGACGCCGAAGATGTTGCTGGTGCAGCCGCTGAAGGTCTGGGAGGTCGCGGACTCGGTGGCGGTGCCCGGGGCGGCGGGGTTCGATGTCACCGTGGCGGAGAGCGTCGAGCCGGTGCAGGCGATGCGGGAGGTGCCGTCGCTGGTGGTGGCGAGGGTGGCTGTGGTGCCGTTCGCCAGCGAGGCGGTGAGTACGTCGCCGACGGAGACCGCGTTTCCGGCGGCGCTTCCGTAGGTGAGCACGGCGCTGTCCGCCGAGGCGGCAGCGGCCGGGAGCAGGGCGAGGGCCGTCAGGGCAACCGTGACGGCGAGGGCGGGGACTGCGAACCTGGGCATACGGCGTCCTCTGCTGTGAGTGCAGGTGGCGAGGGCGGGTTCGCCGGCCCCGACTCGGGGTGAACGCGGTGACCCGGGCAAGGCGGTTCCCGGACTGCGGGAACTGCTGGTCCGATGTGCGTCCCTGGCCCGAGGCCAGGGGCGGTGTCACGTGCTGGCGGTCTTGCGCGTGCGTGACCCTGTTGGTTCCGGCGGCTCTACGGCCGCAGGTCCGCGCAAATTGAAAACCTGTGAGAGTTGTAAACCTGACGGGTATTCAAGTCAATACACTGCGCATGAGTTCGCGACGAAAGAGGACGAGCCCTGGCCACAGGGACATCGATGTCGCCTCAGCTGGTGCTGCCCGGCACCCGTGCCGGGCGCGACCCCGAGCGCTCGCTGCGACGCGGCCCACGCCGTACCTCACCCGAGGCGGTCACGTGACCCGACCGGTCTTCTACGAGATCTTCGACGGCAAGGAAGACGCCTTCATCACGGGGCTCGGCGCTCCGCTCGGCATTCTGGCCGAAGCTCCCGCGTTCACGACGATGGCCATCCTGGAGATCGATGCGGTCGGGCCCACGGGACGAGTGGCGCGCGAAATCCTGCCGGCCCGCTTCCGGGACCTCTCCACAGATCTTGCCGACGCCCAACTTCCCTTATCTGTGGATGAGTTGATCGACACACTCGGGCTTCGCGGGAGGACGCCCGCCTCAGGTCTGGAACAGGCTGTGGCGCGACACTCAAGTGCCCGTCGAGCGCAGGGGGGACGCCGCGGGCCGGACGTGTTCCGGTGCCGGCCGGGAATGCTCACGGTCAGGGCTCGACCGGGCCCGTTCACGGGACGGGCCGAAGGCCACGTTCGCCCGCAGGGCCATCTCCAACTCGAAACGGGCCTCCGCATCCCGCAGCGCCTCGCCGAACAACTTATCCAGCTGCCTCATCCTGTACCGCACGGTCTGCGGATGGACATGCAGCCGCGCGGCGGTCACCCCCACACTGCTCTCGCTCTGTAACCAGGCCAGCAACGTCTCCGCCAGCCGGTCACGCTGCGGTCCGGGAATTCCGGCCAGCGGTGCCAGAGCCCGCGACGACAGTGCCCGTATCAGCGGCTCGTCCGCGTAGAGAACCAGCGTCGAGAGGTGGTCGGCGCACCGGAGCACGCCCTCACCGGGCAGCATTCCACGACGCATCAGCGACAGAGCCCGTGCCGCACAGCGCAGCGAGTCGGCGATCTGGGACAGCGGCACGGTCGGCCCGACCGCGGTGGGCCGACCGCGCAGCACGGGTGCGAGGGCGGGTCTTCGTGGCCCGCCAGGCCTGTCCGGGTCCGGGATGACCAGAAGTGCGGGGCGTGCGCTCATGTCGGCCAGCACTCCGGCGGGCAGCAGCCGTTCGTCGTCCTCCTGCTCCATTCCGTCCACAGCCATGACCGCAACACGCCGCGGAATGGCCCAACGTGCGGCGCGGGCAAGTTCCTCGACCGCTTCGGCGGAGGCCGGCGGATCGGCGAACAGCAGGTCCGTCAGGCGTTTGCGGCGGCGCTGCAACTCGCCGGTGCTGTGCAGCAGGGCCTCGCCGTGGCCTTCGGTGGCCGCCTGCATCATCTCGTGCATGTGGGTGAAGGCCGCCTCCGCCAGCGCGGCCACCTCGCTGGAATCCAGCCCGAGTTCGTCGGCCGCCTTCGTCAGGCGCCGCCATGCGGCCCGCCCACCGAGCCGGAGCGCCGCCTGCAGCACTTCCAGGCCACGTCCTTCACCGGCTTCGCCTCGCCCGATCTCCTGGTAGGTGCGAGCGACACGCTCCTGATCCTGGTCGACGTCGGCGATGCGGTCCACGAAGAGCGTCAGAGCCCGTCTGACTCCGGCTCTGATGGTTCGCACATACGCGTCGTCGGCGGGCCGCGCGTATTCGGGTACCTGAAGCTGTACCTCGCGTTCGACTTCCTGGGTGATCTCGTCGAGATGGGGACGCAGAAAGTCCGCCAATCGCAGGGGGACGACGGCGAAAGGATCCATTGTGTCTGCTCCTACCGCTCGGTCATGGCGGCACAACCGAAGACGATATCCCCCGCCGGATCCCGCCGAACCGTTCTTCAAGTGACAAGGCAGGCTGGGAAGTTGTCCGTTCATGACAAACACACACGGATCAGGCCGGCACACCGAGCGCCGCGGCGAGCAGCGGCCAGGAGGTGACGAACTCCCGCTTCCAGTCGCTCCATTGGTGACCACCGCCCTGATAGATGTGCTGGGTGACCGGGACGCCCAGGCGGCCGAGCTCGGTGACGAAGCTCTGGGTGGACGGGGCCACGAGGCTCTCCAGGACTCCGGGCAGAGCGCCGTTGAAGTCGAAGTTGCCGTTGATGAGCTGGATAAGCGCGAGGATGATGGAGACGGGGTCGTTGAGGCTGCCGCTTCCCACGGAGACGTAGAGCGTGGTGCCCCGCAGGGCGCTCGCCCGGGCCAGGGGGTTGAAGTCCTGCCACGTGGCCAGGTCGCGGGTCGGATCGCCCCACAGTGTCAGGGGGTCGATGTTCTCGCGCGCCACGATCGCCTCGATGATCGACGGCATCCTCGTCACCATGGTGTCGGGAATACCGCTGTACGCCGCGGCGGCCACGAACGCTCCCGGATGGCGGGCGGCGTGCGCCATCGCCCCGTACCCTCCCGTCGACACCCCGGCGACGGCCCGGACGCCCGAGGCCCGGTAGTTGGCGCTCAGCACCGCCGGAACCTCCTGGAGCTGGAAGGTCTCGTAGTCGGGGCCGGTCCGCCAGTGCGTGGGGATGGCGGTGGGACCGCCGTCGGGCATAGCGACGATGAGGTTCCGGTTCGCCGTGAACGCCTCGATGTCGGTTTCCCGGGTCCACGAGGTGTAGTCGTCGTGCGCGCCGTGCAGGAGGTAGAGCACCGGCCAGGTCCGGCCCGGCTGGTCGGCGTAGGAGGTCGGCAGGATGATCCGCACGGGTGCGGTGCGGCCCAGCGCGGCGGAGGGAACGCCGAGGTCGTAGGTGCGGGCGTCCAGTCGAGTGACGGTGACATCGGCGGCCGAAGCCTTCCAGGCCCCGGCCAGTACCCCCGCGACTCCGAGGACGGCGGCCTTGGCGACGGTACGGCGGGACGGACCGAGGTGGTGAGCGGACGGGCGGTCGGACATGGCAGGCGGCTCCTGGCGGGGTGGGGAGGAGACGAGGACGGAGATTCCGGTGCGCCCGATCCTCAGACCGGCCGTTGACCGAGTACTCGGTTCAAGTGATCGGCGATGGTCTGGGCATGCGGCGGGTCGAGCAGCGACAGATGGTGTCCCGGTATGGGCACGACCTCCAGGTCCGGGCACAGCTCCGCCCAGCCGAGGTCGTCGTCGGCGCGCTCGTAGGCCGGGGCGTGCACCGTGTGCGGCGCGCGTTCGGTGGCCCGGTAGAGGATCACGCGGCCGGCGTAGGAACCGGGCGTGTGCGCCTCACCGGCCCGCAGGTCCAGGTAGGAGTCACGCTGGTGCCGCAGTGCGGCGGGTGGGACGTCCGCGACCGCGCTCAGCGCCTGCAGTACACATCCGATGCGGCCCCGGTCGTCGAGTCCGGCGAGCTCCTCGTACGGCAGGTCCAGCCACGCACCATAGGTACGGGCGACGTACGCGGTGAATCCCTCGAAGTGCTCGCGTGCCACCTCCCAGGCAGTCCGCCCGGGCGCCCGGGGCAGCGGACGTACCGCGTCGATGAGCACCACCGCGTCGGGCGGTGCGAGCTCGGCGGCCAGCAGCCGGGCTGCCTCCTGGGCCACGAACCCACCGAACGACCAGCCGCCGATCCGGTAGCGGCCGTCGGGCCACGCCTCGCGGATCACCTCCGCGCACAGCCGCGCCTTTGACGCGACCGTCTCCGCCTCCTCCGCCCGGTCCAGCCCGTACACCGGCTGCCCTGGAGCCAGAAGTCCGGCCAGGGGCCGGTAGACGTCGGGAGCGGCACCGGCCGCATGGACCAGGATCAATGGCGGGTTGTCGCCGACCGGTTGGAGCGCTCGGAGGGGGTACGGCAGAGCTCGGCCGACCGGTCGAGGAGCGGCCATGCGGTCCGGCAGGCGTATCCCTCGTTCGTCGTGCGGAGCGAGAGTGATCATGTCCGCGGCGGCCTGTACGGTACCGGCCCGCAGCAACTCGCTCAGTGCCAGCGGAACGCCGAACTCACGGACGGCGGCCTCGCGGAGCCGGACGGCCATGAGCAAGTCCAGGCCGAGTGCGGCGAGCGGAATGTCGGGACTGATGTGCTCGGGGCGGTGGCCGGTGATGGCGGCGAGATGGCGGATCAGCCGCTCCGTAACCCTGCCATCACCTTCACTTTCACCATCACCTGCACCCGGATCCGGCACAGGATGCACGTTGACGGGCACGGGGACAGGTACGGGGGGCGGGACGGCGGCGGGCGGTCCGCCGACCGGGCCGCTGCGTACGGCCGTCCACCAGTGGCGGGTGTGGCGCCGGGCTGGGAGGGGGACGTCGACGACCTCGCCGCCCGGGTCGAGGAGGCGGGCCGGGAGGCGATGGCCCGCGGTGTGCAGGGCGGCCAGTTGGCCGCGGACGGTGAGGGCGGGGTCCTCGCCTCTGCGCGGTGTGGGCCGGTGGAGGGCGTCGGGCAGGTTCTCGGCGAGCGGGTGCAGGAGCAACGGGTGCGGGGAGATCTCGATGAGCGCGCTGTGCCCGTCCGCCGCCGCGGCGGCCGGCGCGCCGGCGAGCCGGACCGGCGAGCGGAGATTGGCCGCCCGGTACGCGGCGTACGCGGCGTCGAAGTCGCAGGGGCCGGTGGGGTCGTCGTGGACGGTCGAGTAGACGCGTACGGCGGTGTCGGAGCAGCCCCGGACGTCGCTGAGACGGGCGACCAGTTCGGGCATCAGGAGCTCGACCCGGGGCGAGTGCCCGGCGCCCTGGACGAGCATGGATCGGGCGGTACGCCCCCGGGCTGTGAGGTGTTCGACTAGCCGGGAGACGGCCGGTGCCTCACCGGTCACGGTCTTCTGCCTGGGTGAGGTGTGCACGGTGAGGTGGGCGCCCGGGAACCGCGGTGCGATGTCGTCGAGTTCGTCGTCGGTGAGGTCCACCACCGCCGTCGCCCCGCCGCGCAGGGTGGCGAGCAGCCGGGACCGTACGGCGATGACGCGGGCACCGTCGGCGGGGTCGAGCGCCACGGCAACGACTGCTGCCGCGACTTCTCCCGTCGAGTGCCGGACGACCGCGGCGGGTTCGACGCCGTACAACCACCAGAGTTCGGCCAGCGCCGGCTGAGTGCCGTACAGGAGGGGCTGTGCGATCTCCACACGTCGTAGGTCGTCCGGTGTGCAGCCGTCGAGCAGTTCGTGCAGGGCGATGCCACTGAGCCTGCCGGCGGCGACCGAGGAAGCGGCCCCGGTGGTCGCCCCCTCCTGCGTCACCTCCAAGACCATGCGCTGCTGAGGATCCATCACGTCGGCCTCACCCGGGAAATCCTGAAGGAGGAGGAGTCGAAGCCGGTCAGGGTGGCGTCGTGGAGACAGCCGCCCCACGGGTTGGTGTCCGGCGGACCCGGGGACACGAAGTCACGCCGACGGCTCGGGGACAGCTCGGTGACGGCGTCGGTGCCCTCGACGAGCAGCCGCCAGTAGTCATCGGGACCGTGCACGCCTCCGGGCAGTCGGCAGCCGACTCCGACCACGGCGATCGGTTGCCGGGCGAGCGCGCAGTCGGGGGTGTGCTGGGCCTGCGAGCCGGGTGCCGCGCCGCCGAGGAGGGTGACCAACGCGTCGACGGTGGGCGCCTCCCACAGCAGGGTCGTGGGCAGCTCCCGGCCGACCGCGTGTGCCAGTTCTCCGGTGATGGCGACCGCGTCGCGCGAGGACAGACCGAACGCCGCCCACGGCAGGTCTCCGGTGACGTCCTCCTCCGGCAGCCCCGCCCAGTGAGCGATCCGTTCGACGACCAGCCGCCGCGGATCGATCGGGCCGTCCGCGATCGCGCTCATACCGTGCCCCGTTGCGGACGCTCGTAGGAACCGTCGAGATAGCGGGCACGGGTCAGCGTGCGGGAGATCTTGCCGCTGGAGGTGCGCGGCACGCTGCCGGGCGGGACGAGGAGCACCTCGGCCAGCCGCAGGCCGTGCCGGGCGGAGACGGCCGCGCGCACGGCGGCAGCGACCTCCTGGGGATCGCGGGCAGGGGCGGGCAGGCCACGAACGTGTTCGGCGACGATCACCACGGACTCCGCGGCGATCGCGGCACGGGTGTCGGTGCCGCCGTCAGGGTCCCGGCCGGCGGGGAGTTGTCCGGCCGGGACGGCGAAGGCCGCGAGACGGTCGGGGCGTATCGCCCGGTGGGCCGCCTGCGCGGTGCCTTCGACGTCCTGCGGATAGTGGTTGCGCCCGTCCACGATGATCAGGTCCTTGAGGCGGCCGGTGACCAGGAGTTGTCCGTCGAGTACCGTGCCGAGATCGCCTGTCCGCAGCCAGTGGCCGGGTTCGTGCGTCAAGCGGGCCTGGAAGGTCTCACGGGTCCGCGGACCGCGATCCTGGTAGCCGCGCCCGATGTTGGGTCCCTGGACCCAGATCTCGCCCACCTCCCCCTGCGGCAGGACGGCGGTGGTGACGGGGTCGACGATACGAATCGTCTGCCCGACGGGTTCGCCGCAGGCGGCGAGCAGGACCGCGGCCGGATCATCCGGGGAAACGGGCACGGCTCTGCCGGCCGCCAGGGTCTCGCGGTCCAGGGAGTATCGGCGCAACGGCTGTCCGGGCCGGTGCGCACTGACGAAGACGGTGGCCTCGGCGAGCCCGTAGGACGGGCAGTGCACCTCTGCCGGCAGCCCCTGGCCGGCGAAGGCCGCGTGGAAGTGGTCGGCGGTTTCGGGCCGCACGGGTTCGCTGCCGTTGACGAGCACGGCGACCCGGTCCAGCCGGAGGCCGGCCTTGTCCTCGTCGGAGATGACGGTCGCGCAGTAGTCGTAGGCGAAGTTCGGCGCGGCGCTGAGAGCGTTCGGAAAGTCGGACAGCAGGCGCAGCCAGCGTGCGGGCCGCCGCAGGAAGGCCAGCGGGTCCATGACGACCGACCGCAGTCCACGTACGACGGGGGCGGCGACACTGAGTACGAGCCCCATGTCGTGGTAGAGCGGTAGCCAGCCGACCATGGTGGGTGGCCGCTCGTCGGCGCCGTACGCGGTCAGCGCCTGACGGGCGTTGGCGACGACGTTCGCGTGCGAGATCTCAACGGCGGTCGGGGTTCGGGTGGAGCCGGAGCTGTACTGCAGGTAGGCGGTCGCCTGCCCGTCCGGCGCGGGGACCCGCGGGCCGTCCGCCCGGTCGTCGGGGACGAGGTCGGTGACGATCAGCCGGGGCCGCAGACCCTGCGCGGCGAGGAAGGCGCTCACGGTGTCGGCATCGGCGCTGGTGGTGAGCACGGCGGTGGGCCGGGAGTCGGCGAGGATTCCGGCCAGACGGTCGGCGTGACCCGGTAGGTCGGGGGTGAACAGCGGGACAGCGACGGCGCCGGAGGTGAGCGCGGCGAGGAAACCGACGACGTAGTCGAGGCCTTGGCCGCAGAGCAGGGCGACGCGTTCGCCGGGAGCCACGGTTTCCCTCAGGCGGGCGGCGACCGCGCGCGTGCGTACGTCGGCGCGGTGCCAGGTGAGCGTGCGCTGCCTGGCCCGGAGGCCCGGCGCCTGGTACTCGGCGAAGGTGAACGCGGGACGGCCGGGGATGTGTTGCGCCCAGTGGACAAGGTGAGCGGAGAGACTGCTCGAGTCGTCCGGCGCTGCGCTCGATGTGTCGGAGGTGTGCGGCAAGGCGTGCGCGGGCATGGGGGTACTCCTCACGTCACTGGTCGTCTCCCGGACCGGGAACTGCGATCAGGGCTGCGCTGCACTCACAGCGGAATGTTGCCGTGCCGCCGGTCGGGGACGGTGGCACGTTTGGTGCGCAGCGCACGCAGGGCGCGAACGATGTGCGAGCGGGTGCTGCGGGGCTCGATGACCGCGTCGATGTAGCCGCGCGCGGCAGCCGCGTAGGGGGTGCCGCAGACGGTTTCGTACTGCTCCACCAACTTCGCCCGCAGATCCGCCGCCGACCGCTCGCCGACCGCCGCGGCCGCGGCGAGCTCACGGCGATGCAGCACGCCGACCGCCCCCTGAGCGCCCATCACGGCGATGCTGGCGGTGGGCCAGGCGAAGTTGACGTCGGCGCCCAGGTGCTTGGAGCCCATGACGGCGTATCCGCCACCGTAGGCCTTGCGGACCACCACGGTGATCTTCGGCACGGTGGCCTCGGCGTAGGCATACAGCAGCTTTGCGCCGCGCCGAATGATCCCGGCCTGTTCCTGGTGGGTGCCCGAGAGGTAGCCGGGGACATCGGTGAAGGTCAGCAGCGGTACACCAAACGCATCACAGAAGCGGACGAACCGGGCAGCCTTCTCAGAGGCGTCGATATCGAGCACACCGGCGCTGTGCAACGGCTGGTTCGCGACGACGCCGACGGAGCGGCCCTCCACCCGGGCCAGGGCGCAGAGGATGTTGGGTGCGAACAGCTCGTGCACTTCGAGCAGTTCACCGTCGTCGACGACCGAGACGAGGATCTCCCGCATGTCGTACACCGCCTCGGGCCGATCGGGCACGATGGCGTCCAGGCGCGGATCGTCGAAGGAGGCCGCCGGCGCGACAGCGTACTCGGGGCAGCCGGAGCGGTTGTTCGCGGGAAGGTAGGAGAGCAGGACCCGGACCAGGTCGAGGGCGTCGTCCTCGTCCTCGGCGAGGAAATGGGCGTTTCCGTTGACCGAGTTGCTGGCGCGGGCTCCGCCGAGTTGCTCGGCCGTCGTCCGTTCCCCGGTGGCCGACTCGATGACGTCCGGGCCGGTGACGAACATGTGCGACGTGCCGTCGACCATGACGGTGAAGTCGGTGAGGGCGGGCGAGTATGCGGCGCCGCCCGCGCACGGGCCCATGATCACGGAGATCTGCGGGATGACGCCGGAGGCATGGACGTTGCGATAGGCCAGTTCGGCGTAGAGGGCCAGAGCGGCCACGCCCTCCTGGATGCGTGCACCGCCGGAGTCGTTGAGACCGATGACCGGGCAGCCCGTCTCCATCGCCAGGTCCATCGTCCTGACGACCTTCTCCCCGAACGCCTCGCCCATACTGCCGCCATGGACGGTGGCGTCCTGCGCGAAGACGCACACCTGGCGTCCGTCGACGGTGCCGAAGCCGGTGATCACGCCGTCGCCGTACGCCGTGTCGCCGCTGCCGTTGCGGCCGCACACCAGTGCACCGGTCTCGACGAAGGAATCCGCATCCAGCAACCGAGCCAGGCGCTCGCGAGCGGTGAGGCGGCCGCGCGCGGCCTGCCGGGCCACGGCCTGCGCGGATCCGCCGGCCAGGGCCCGTCGCTGTCGAGCAGCGAGGTCCGTGATCCGTTGCGCAGTCGTACCCACGGCAAGAGCGGGCGATTCCCGTGTCTCCGCGATCGAGGTCACAGCCACCTCCTTCGGCGGTTGTGAGCATGGCAGTGACGCAAGCGGCGGTCCTCTTTTTCGCACGCAATGTGAAGTTATTGAGCGATCTGCGGCGCGCATTCATAGACGGACTACAAGCGCAAACGCCCGAACGCCGCCCGACACGGCGGCGGACCCGAACTGGTGGGAGTCGCGTCGGACGTCCCGGTTCGGGCAGAGGGGGACGCACAACTGGCGCGGCCCCGGGGGCTGCCAAGGAGACACGGCTTCTTCCACGGCCCGTCCGGGCAATGACGTCGATGAGCTCCACAAAACGCACTCCCCATCGGTACAGGCGCGGCTGACTGTCAGAGAATGCCGACGTATGGCGTCGCAGAATCACCATCCGGGCGGCCGGAACCCCTGCCCGCGACCTTGCCGTGGTCGCATCACCACCGCCGCACAGCTTGAGCAGGCGCCCACTGCGCAAGGGCTGCAACGCGCGACTCGGTCATACGGTCACCTGTGGCCGGCCTGGCGCAGTACTCGGACAATCGTGCGGACGTCGGACCCCCGCCCGAGGACGAAGCGGCCATCGAGTACGCGCAGGTTCTGAGTTCGAGCCGCCGCCACCGTGGGTATCCGCCGCGGGCGCGGCTCACCCGGTGACGCAGGACCGGAGTCCGCACTATCACCTCGGCCGTCGCCTTCGCGCCTCATACGTCAATCCTCCTCTCGCGTCATGCGATCCCGAGCGCCGGCATCACCGAGCTGCACGGACGGGAACCCTCACAACCGAAACAACCTGCTCTCGTGATCACCAGTACGCCCGGACCGTTCGCCACCCTCGACGTCGCCGGGCGTGGACGGGCCGAGCGACATGGCGCATGCATCGAGCGGTTGCTCGGTGGCGCCGGGGACGTCGTGGTCATGTCGCTCTGCTCGTTCGTGCCGTCCAGCTCAGTGCGGCGGCTCTGGCCAGGTGCAGGTGTGCCCGTTCCGCTGGAAGGTCTGGTCCGCGCATGCGGACGTGGTGGAGGTGCAGCAGGTCCGGGAGCAGGTCCTGCGGGGGCAGGGTCCCCGCGTCCTCGAGCGCGCTGCGGTAGGCGGCCAGCGCGGTACGGCGTGCGGACCAACTCGCGCTGACGCTCGCGTCGAGCACCCGCGTTCCGGGGGCCTCAGGTCTGACGGCGGCGGCCGTCAGGGCGATGGTCTGGTCGTAGACCGCGCGGGGTGGGGCGCTTGTGTCGGTGTGGGTGTGCGCGATCAGCCAGCGCATCGCTTCGGCGGGGTCCCCGAGCAGGCCGACGGCGACGGCCACCATGCTCGCGGCGGTCACCGCTCGAGCGTCGGGAGCATCCCGGGCGGTCTGTGCGGTCAGCTGGGCGAGGACGGCGGCGGAGTCGGCGGCGAAGTACTCCTCGGCCGCGGCCATCGCGGCGGGGCCGCCGAAGCGCGCGGTCTGCGGGTGGTAGGTCTCCAGGCTCGTGTGCGTGATCAGGCCCGCATGGCGAAGTCGTCGGGTCCACTTGCCGGTCTGCTCGACGGCGGCGCCGAGTGAGCCGGGCGGGCAGGTCAGCCGCACGCGTAGATGGTCCTCGGGATCGCGGTGGCGCTCGAACCACCAGCGGGGTCCGCCCAACTCGTCGATCAGGGAGGGCAGATGGCCGGTCAGGAGCGCGTCCTGGTGGTCGCGGTGCCCGTGCAGCCTGATGGAGAGCACGTTGCCGCAGCCCGGCAGGTGGCCGTGTTCACGGTCGACGACATCGCCTGACAGGCGTACCGGTGTGACGGCCTGGTCCACGGCGGCCAAGGGGATGACGATCTCGTGGACGCGACCGCCGGCCCAGCCGAGGTCTCCGGGCTCTGGCGCGGCGCGGAGCAGTGCCTTGCCGTCACGTTCCACGTGGGTGCGCAGCAGGACCCGGTGCGAGGGCTCCGTCAGGTCCAGGTGGATGCGCCGGTCTCCGTCGCCCAGGTACACGTGCTCGGGCAGGAGCACGTCGCCACGCCATTCGGCCAGGGCCTTGTCCCACTGCGGCCACGGTGTCCGCGCGTCGGGCAGGTCGACGGCGGCGAGGATCCAGCGGGCCGGGGACAGTACGGTGCGCCCGTAGCGCAGTGCGGGCAGGAACGGCAGGCCGGCGACGGCGGCGCCCCATGAGAAGCCGGTGCAGGGGACGGCCAGTGCCACCGGTGCCTCGAGCAGGAAGCGTGCCAGCGGATGGGTGTGGTGGGTCAGGTCCACAGCGTTGGGCAGCATCGTGTGCACCGGGCGGCGGCGGGAGAGTGAGACCAGGTGCAACCGCTCGGCATCGGCGGTCACCGCCAGGTCGGTCACGGGTAGCTGGTGCGTGACGGGTCCGTAGTAATCCCCGAGGGGGATCATCAAGTGCGCCACTGGTGGGGCGTGCGCGACGTTCACGGAGCGTATGTACAGCGGGGCGGTGCTGATCTGTGCGAGCAGGGCGTCCTGGTGGGCGCCGGGCAGGCCGGCGTACGTGTCGGTCATCCGGCGGCGGTCGTCGGCGTCGAACAGGTGGAGGAAGCGCCCGGTGGCCGTTGCGGCCGCACGGGACACCCCGACGACGTGCAGGGTGAACTCGCCTGCGTCCAGGGCGGATACGCTCGCGGCGTGGATCCGGACCGTCACCTCCGTGCTCGGCTGCACGGGCCGAGCGTGATCCGTGACCCCCAGTTCCTCGATCACGGCGTCATCGAGCCGGACGTCGCGGCGGCGCCTCATCGCGGCGGTGTGAGCGAGTCCCAGCAGCCGGCTGTCACGGGCGGTCAGCCGCGACCCGGTCGACGCCGGTGTGGAGCCGAGGTAGCCCGGCGGGTAACCGAGGAGGTCGATGGCGTCCAGGACGGGCACCACCGCGGCTGGGCCGTAGCGTTCGAGGAAGCGGTCGTGCCAGTCGGCCCATCCGGGGCTCAGCGCTGCCCGCGGCGCCAGGCGGGTGAGGACCCCGGCGGCCGACGCCGCCTCCTCGGCCACCGCCTCCGGGATCACCAGATCCCAGTCCAGCCGCAGGTCGAGGGCGAGCATCGGTTTCACGGCGGGGCACAGGCGTGTCATCGCGGCCATCACGCGTTCGCGTTCGGCGTGGGCGCGCGCGGTGGCGGCGCCGGCGGTGGCTGCGTCGTCGTGCCGGGCCAGTGCCGCCGCGATCTCCTGCAACTCGTCGACGTCGGACGCCGGCAGGTGCTGTGCCTGTCCGAGCAGGACGGCGATCGGGTCGGATGCGGTGACCGCAGGACGCAGGCTGGTGATCAGGAATCGCTGTCGTACCAGGTTGACGAGGAGCTTGTCGATCGCGGCGGGCGAAGCGGCCGGGAATCCGGTGGAGAGGGCTTCGACGAGTTCCGCCCACAAGACGGGCGTCCGCGCGCCGTCCACAGCCATGCGGACGGGCCCGGTCGCGCGTATCCGCACATGTGCGGGGGCGGCGCCTTCCTCGTTGCTGGGGCGGTGCTCGATGGTCAGTCGTCCATCGCGTTCGAGGGCGAGGCTTGATGCGAGAAGCGTCAAATGGGGTCGCAGCCGGGGGTGTTGCTCCAGCCGGTCGACGAGTGCAGCGGTCCATACGGCGTCCGGTCGGGTGACCGCCCGGTGCCCGGTGCCCGCACGCAGCGCGGGAGCGGCCCCGATATGCGCGGCCTCGACGCCGGCGAACAGACCGAACGGGGTGGCGCGGGAGCGGGAGCGCAGCAGGTAGCGCAGCACCGACAGCACCGCGCGCCGCAGGGCGTGCTCCTCCACCGGCTCGCCGGCACGTATCTGGTGCACCCGTCTGGCCAGGTCGGGGCTGGAGAACTCGACCGCGATGGCGAAGTCGGCCGCCTGCCACATCTGTTGAAGCCACGCCCGCCACGACTCCTGGGGCGCGGAAGGGTCGGTCAGGTCCGGCCAGACCGGCGAGTCGTCGGGGCGTCGGGCCGCCGCCCGGACCACGGCCGCATCGACATGACGGTACAGGCGGTCCAAACGGCCCTCCAGCAGCACAACGATGTCATCCGCCATTTTTCCCGAACGCCCAGGCGCAGAGGCGATTATGAGTCATGGTCATTGTGGCGGCTGCTGCGCCGCACCGATGCCGTTAAGTCTGCATGAGCCGCTGACCTGGCCGAATTCCGTCCCGCGAAAACGACGACGTATGGGCTGTTGAGACACGGGCGCCCTGGCTAGCGTGGGCGCGATACACGGCACGCGGCACATTCCCATCCTGTTTGCGAAGG
This sequence comes from Streptomyces sp. NPDC005799, assembly GCF_040630525.1. NCBI lineage: Bacteria > Bacillati > Actinomycetota > Actinomycetes > Kitasatosporales > Streptomycetaceae > Streptomyces > Streptomyces sp. NPDC005799. The sequence continues at coordinate 33,487 of NZ_JBEXXQ010000072.1, read as the reverse complement.
GGAAGAATTCATGACCGCTGTATTTCCCGAGAACCTCGCCGATGAGGAATTCGGTGAGCTCGAAGAACTCCAGGTGATCGATTCCAGTGAGCTGAAGCTCGGCGCGGCCTACCACACGTACACCTACATCGCGGCGGAGAGCACGGAGGACATCCCCGGCTAGAGGACCCGAGAGCCGAGGCCATGCTCGAACGGGTGGGACCGGTCAGACGAGGAGGTGGGTCGTGCCGTCCAGCCAGTCGGCGGACCGCACTCGCACCGACGTCCTGTTGATCTTCCCTCCGCAGACCGAGGCCAGGTTCTTCCCGTATCTGAGCCTGCCCTATCTCACGGGCCATCTGCGGCGCCGGGGTAGGCGGGTTCATCAGGCCGACCTCAACATCGGCGTGCTCCACGAGCTGCTGCGACGTCCTGCGCTGCTGGACGGCGCGGTCCGCGCCCAGGAAACGGGCGACGGCGGTACGGCCGTGAGCGACTGGTACCGCCGAGCGGTGGCCGACGTCTTCACCACGCACATCGACGGGGTGCGTGCGCACGTTCTGCACAAGGAGTCAGCCGGCGAGCTGGGCCCCGACCGTGCGGTCCGGCTCGCCACCCTGGCTCTGGAACTACTGGCCCGCGACAGCTTCCTGACACGGACCTGGGAGGACCTCGGCCGGCTCGACGACGCCGTACGCCGGGCCGCAGACCGGCCGCCCGACGCGTCGGGCGTACCGGTCGTCTCGCTGCACCGTCTGGTGACCGGGTTGCTCACTCGTCACCGCCCCCGGGTCGTCGGCCTGTCGGTGGCGTTCTTCAGCCAGCTCGCGTCCGCGCTGCTGATCGCCGCCTGGGTCCGGCGGCTGGCACCGGATACCCGGATATGTCTGGGCGGTCAGCAGGTGATGCTCCGCCACGACAGCCTCGCCCGACTGCCCGGAGTCCGGGAAACGATCGACGCGCTGTGCCCGACCGCCGGGGAGGAACCACTCGAACGCTGGCTGGATGCGCTGGACGGAACGATCCCGCTCGCCGCCGTGCCCGGCATGACCTGGCTGTCGCGGTCCGGGGCCGCACCGCGCACGGGTCCCGCGGTGACCCTGCGCTTCCGTGACCTGGGACCGCCCGACTTCACCGGACTGCCGTTCCGCTCCTACCTCAACAACGCCCTGGAACTCGCGATCGTCTCCTGCGTCGGCTGCTACTGGGGGCGCTGCGCGTTCTGCTCGTACGGCAACCGGTCGCTGCCGCACGGCGGGTACCAGCAGGGCACCGCGGCCCAGATCGCCGACGCCGTAGAAGCCGTGGTCCGCGCCACGGGCACCCGGTACGTGTCGGTCGCGGACGAGAACACCAATCTGCGGCTGATCCTGAACGCGATGCGCGCGGTGCGCGAACGCGGCATACGCGTCCGGTTCGGCGTGCGCAGCCGGCTGGAGGCCGCCCTGACCGACCCGGAGTTCTGCCACGCCCTTGCCACGGCCGGCTGCGCGATGATCTCAGTCGGCTACGAGGGCACCTCTCAGCGCCTGCTGGACCGGATGCACCGGGGCGTTCGCGCGGCCGACTACCAGAGCGTCCTCGACAACCTCGCCGCGGCGGGCATCACCGTCCGGTTCACCGTGATGGGACAGGTCCTGGACGAGACGCCGGCCGAGTTCGAGGCATCCTTGCGCTTCCTCGTCGACAACGAGCGGCACATCGGCATCGACGCGCTGGAACTGATGGTGGCGGAACCCGGCAGCAGGCTCGTGAACAGCCCCGAGGAGTACGGGCTCGCCCTCGACACCTCTGACCGCCTCGCGGGCAACCCCGAGCTGAGCTACCTGGCCGGCCGCCTCGGCCACCCGCTGGCGGTCCGCGGCGGCCCGACGCGCACCGAGGCCCTGGACCGGCTGGTGCGGATCTTCCGCACCGTCCGACCGGGCCGGACGAGCCCCTCAGCACCCTCGCGCCCCGCAGCCGACCGTCATCGCTCGCCGGCCGTCGCGGCCCTGCGCCCGCACCCATGGGTACGCACCGTGCCCGCGGACGCCGACGACCGCACGGCGGACCACCTCACCGTCGCCGACATCGTCCGGGAACGGTTCTACGCACTCCCCCGCGCCGACGTGGAACAGCGCTCCGACGGCCTGCTCACGGCCCGCACCGACCGTGGCCGCCGACTGCTGGCCCGCCTGGCCGACGCGGCGGCCGGCACCCCCCACCCGGCCCCATCAGCCGCACCAGCACTTCCAGCCAGGAGCTCGACTTGACTTCTCCCCCAGCTGAAGCAGGGAGATTCTTCCCTCGCGGGTTGAGTTTTCTGCTTCTCGGACAGCAGCTGCCCCGAACTAACGGCAAGGGACGTGGGTACGCCCAGCAGTCTTACGCCGGCTCCACAGACCTGACATCCCGCCAGCCCGGCGGTAGGCCCGGCCGGCTTGGTTGTCGCCGACCGGGCGCCATACAAACTACCCCTTGCCTGCGGGTGGTTGGCGGTGAACGCCGATCCGCCCGGGCGGCGCATCGGCTGTCCCTGCCCTGCTCCGCAGGAGTCCGTTTCCTCCCCCGCCTGAAGGCGGGGGTATCCACGGAGGAATCCCGATGACGCAACCGCCGCGCACCGCACCCGGCGGCGCCCCTGCCGTCTCCATCCCCGAAGCTCCGCACAGGATGGGACTGGGGCTGTTGATGGACATGCCGTGGGGCGGCGGACGCCTCGGCAGGCGCGGCATCGGATTCGTGGAGAGCGACGACGGCGGCGGAGACATCACCGACCGGGTCCGCGCCTTCCTGTACCGCCACGGCGGCGACTTCGCCTACGCGGCCCTCGCCTTCCAGCCGCGCTCACGCGCCCGCGTCCGCACGGCCGACTACCTGCACGCGTACGACCGCTTCTTCGAGGCGCTGCCCGCCGGGACCGCCCGCGCCTTCCACCAGACCGAGCTGAACATGGGCGCACCCGAGCCCTACGACCGCCGCCCGGCCGCCGAGTTCACCAACGAACTGTCCGCCCGCTACGGCTTCTCCTGGGTGGTGGAGGACCTGGGCATATGGAGCCTGCGCGGCATACCGATGCCCTATCCGCTCCCGCCGCCGCTGACCGAGCCGGGTCTGGAGATCGCCACCCGGAACGTGGCGGAGGCGGCCCGGCTGCTCGACCCGCCGCTGCACGTCGAGTTCCCCGGATTCACCGAGGGCGGCTCTTTCGTCCTGGGACACATGGACGCCTTCGCCTACTTCTGCCGCCTGGCCGAGGACGCCGACGTGTGGGTGACGCTCGACGTCGGCCATCTGCTCAGCTACCAGTGGCTGAGGGGACGTACCGGAGACAGCATGTACGACGGGATCGAATCGCTTCCCCTGACCCGCTGCCGGGAACTGCACCTGTCGGGCTGCCAGATCGTGGGCGGCAAGTTCCGCGACCTGCATCACGGCGTCCTGCTGGACGAGCAGCTGGAGCTCGCCGAGTATCTGCTGCCGCGCTGCCCGAACCTGCTCGGGGTGTCCTACGAGGACCCGATGTACCGCGAGGACGGACAGCTGGTCGAGAAGTCCCGGCGCAACTACGCACGGCTGCGGGAGCTGGTCGGCGCCTGGCAGCGCGGGGAGGCGGTGTGAACACGGTGGAGCCGGGCGCGTCGCTGGACGGCGAGCGGCTGACAGACCTGCTGATGCGGCTTCTGCTGGACGCTGACCTGCGGGCCCGCCTCGCCGACGAGGGCGCCGAAGCCGTGGCGACGGATCCAGGTGAGGTGGAGTGCCTGGCCTCGGTCGACCCGGCCGAGCTCGACACCACCGCGCGCAGGCTGCGCTCGCAGGTCTGGCGGCCCGGCAGCGGCGGCAGCCTCGCGACCACGTTCCCGCGCAGCCTGCGGCTGCTCCAGGACGCGGGCGCCACGGAGTCCGGCCTGCTCACCGGCTTCCTCGGCTCGCCGCACTTCGCCAAGTTCCGGCTGATCCCCTACACCGGCCCCGGGTTGTCGGTGGAGGAGGCCTTCGCGTGCCACCTGCTGGACGGCGCCCAGAACGCGGTGCTGCGCGACACCGTGACCCACGAGCTGATGATCGCCCTGTTCACCGCACTGACCTGCGAGCAGCCGTTGTCGTTCGTGATCGAGGCCGAGGGAATCGTCCGCACCGACCGCGGCCACTCCGCCGTGCGCACGTATGAGATGGCGTCCGTGGCCACCTGGGGCACCGCCCCGGGCGGGCGGCCCGGCGCCGGTGACACCGAACGCACAGCCAAGGTGGAAGCACTGCAGTACGCGTACTTCGCCACGCCCGCCGGGCTGGCTCACGGCGTGGTGTCCGGGCGGGTGGCGGCTGCCTTCGAGGCGGAAGCGACGCCCCGGCGCGAGACGGCACGCCGGGCGCTGGCACGCCGTGGACTGTGGTGACGGGGAGAGGATGCGCCGTGCACATCGTGTTGGTGGACATGCCGTGGTCGTCGCTCGACGCGCCGTCCCTCGCGCTCGGCATTCTCAAACGCCGGATCCTCGACGTCTTTCCCGAGGGTGCCGCGGACGTCGAAGTGGTCCACGCCAACCTCGACTTCGCGGACTGGGTGGCCGCCCGTACGGAGTACGGGTTCGAGGAGTACGACTTCTGCGCGAGCTCGTACTTCTCCGGACACAGCGAGTGGATCTTCTCAGCCGCGCTCAACGACCGACCCCGTTGGCGGGTGGCGGAGTTCACCGAGCACTTCGGCCAGAAGTTGCCCCGGCGCATGCTGGCCAAGGCGCGCGAACTGCACGAACTCGCGCCGCTGTTCGTCCGGGAGACCGCCGCCAAGATCGCCGCGACGGCGCCGGACGTGGTCGGCTTCACCACGACGTTCGCGCAGAACGCGGCGGCGCTCGCGGCGGCCCGCGTGGTCAAGGAACTGGCACCCGACACCACCACCGTCTTCGGCGGCGCCAACTGCGACGGCGCGCAGGGCGCAGCGCTGCACCGCAACTTTCCCCAGGTCGACTTCGTGGTGCGCGGCGAGGGCGAGCTCGCGTTCCCGCGACTGCTCGCCGCACTCCGAGACGGTGACACCGACGCCCTGGCCGCCATCCCCGGCCTGTGCCGCCGCGACCAGCACGGCCGGTCCGTGGCACATCCCCTGGACGCCGCCCCACTGCCCCCAGGAGCACTCGTCACCCCGGACTACGGCGACTACTTCGAACGGCACGCCCAGTCCACCGCGGGCGGCTGGGTGGAGCCGCGGCTGGTGGTGGAGGCCTCACGCGGCTGCTGGTGGGGCGAGAAACACCACTGCACGTTCTGCGGCCTCAACGGCTCCTTCATGGAGTTCCGCAGCAAGGACCCCAGGCGGTTCGTGGAGGAGATCCTCGGCCTGGTCCGACGCCACCGCGTACTCGACGTCTGGGTCACCGACAACATCCTCGACATGGCCTACCTCACCTCCATGGCCCCTCTCCTCGAAGAGAGCGGCTACGACCTGCGGCTGTGCTACGAGATCAAGTCGAACCTGCGGCGCGAGCAGCTGGTGACCCTGTACGCGGCGGGCATCAGCTACGTACAGCCCGGCGTGGAGAACCTCAGCAGCCGGGTGCTGAAGCTGATGGACAAGGGAGTGAGCGGCTGCCAGAACGTACGGCTGCTACGAGACGCCGAGACCGTCGGCATCAACCTCAGCTGGAACTACCTCTACGGCTTCCCCGGCGAGAGCGATCAGGACTACGACGAGATCATCGACCAGCTGCCCGCGCTGCACCATCTCGCCCCGCCGGCCAACTCCACCCGCCTGAAGGTCGAGCGGTTCAGCCCCTACTTCGACCGGCCGGAACTCGGCTTCGGCGAACTGCGCCCCGCCTCCCACTACCAGCACATCTACGACCTGCCGGAGGACGAACTCGCCGACCTGGTGTACATCTTCGACGCACCGCACCAGGGCATCGCCGACGGCTGCCTCAACCGGCTGCGCACGGCCGTCGCCGACTGGACGCGGTCGTACCCGCGCAGCCGCCTGACCCACTGCGACCTCGGCGGACACATCGTCCTGGTCGACACCCGGCCGGATTTCTCCTGGCACCTTCTCGACCTCACCGACCCGCTCGACATCACGGTGTTCCGGCTGCTCGACAATCCCCACAGCCCGGCGGCGCTGCTGCGCAAGACCGCGGCCCGATTGAGGGACGCAAGGGGGCCGGCCGAAGAGGTGACACCAGAGCGCATCACGGGACTGCTGGCGCGCTGGCGCGCGCTCGGCCTGGTCTTCGCCGAGGGCGGCCAATACGTGCACGTCGCGCCCGCCGTGGCCAATCAGGACCTGCTGCGGCTCGACGGCGCCGGACTGCACGGTCATGACACGGCGCTGGTTCCCGCCCTGGTGGCCCCGGCCGGCGAAGGCGCCCGATGAAGCCGGGGCTGACGCTGTGGAAGGACCGGGATCCGGCGGCCAGGTGCCTGCCCGGCGTCCGCTGCGGCACTCTCGACGGGCCGCCGGACAACCCCGTGCACGCCGTCGGACAACTCGCCTCCGAAGGCGTCCAGTTCGTCCAGGTGCACGAGCCCGTGGACCTGACCGACGCGGACGGCACGTCCGCGGTCGCCGTCCTTCTCCTCGTCCGGGAACTCACCAGCCACGGCATCGCGGTGGACTGGACGCTGCGGATGAACGACCCGGCCCAGTGGCGGGAGTTGAGCCATCTGTACCCCCCGGCAGCTGTCCTGTACGGCTCCACGGGAGGGGAGAGCGAGGAAGGCGTGGTCGCCGCGTGGCGCGGCTCATTCCACATAGCGAAGTGCGGCTATCGCCGCGGCCCGGGGTTCCTGGAGATCCGTGACCACCGCTGGGGCTCCTTCCGCCGCCTTGTCGTCCAAGAGCCCGGCAGCGGCGCATTCCAGGGGCTGCTGGACGGCGTCCCGGCGGTGGTGTCGGCTTCGACCGAGCGGGTCCTGCGGCGTCACCTGCACGAGCACCTGCTCCATCGCGCCGGGCGCTATCTGTGGTGGACTCCGTACCGCCTACGACGCTGGCCGCTCAGCACGACGATCCCGTAAGAACCTCTCGACCCACTGCTGCGTCAGCTCATCAGCCTGACGCCTGATCCCCGGAGCCGGCACCGACGCGGGCGCACCGACGCCGAGGAAGTCCAGGCAGCCCCGCAGACCCGCTTCGTAGTGGGCGACCAGGTCCTCGTAGACGACGACATGGGGGACGACCCCGTGCCGGCCGAAGTAGTTCTCCCAGACGGCCGCGTCGCGATCGAGCATCCTCAGATGCCGGCGAATGTCGTCATAGCCGTACCGGGGAGTGACGCGCGAACTCCCCTCCGGCAGATAGGTCCCGTCCAGGATCCAGACACCGGTCTGCTCGGCCATGGCGTACGACACCGCCTGCCGTAACCGGTCCCTGCGCTGGATCCAGATGTACCGGGGTGCCTGGAGGATGTCGTACGGGTCGGCCTCCAGCCTCCCGAGGTGCCCCGCGTGGATCCGCAGCCCGAACACGCCGTTGGGGCTGGTCCGACACGCCATCAGCCGTCTCACGTAGCCCGCCGCCAACTCCTGTGGATCATCGGAGTCGAACCCCCACCGCTCGAAGTAGTCCAGCACGAAGGCGTCGGCGAAGTAGTCCTCGGCGAACCCGACCAGCCCGGTGTGCCACAGGGCGCGGGCGAGCATGTTGCTGCCGCACCGGGGGGTGGACGCGAGCACGTAACGGACCGGCGGCACCCCGGTGAAGGGCGGGAAGTCGAACTCCGGACCGTTGGTCCGATAACGCAGCACCATGACAACACCTTCGCGCCCGGCACCCATGCTTGTCACCAACTGGGCCCCTTCGGGCGCGCGGCACGGCAACGCGTCGGGCGAACGGCCTCCGGGACGTGGCCGCCGGCCATGCGATGATCATCGAACCAGACCCTCAGTGCCCGTTTCGGAGCCGGCGTTCGGCGGCCCGCTGGCCCCGCCACTCTGGGCGGACTCCGTTTCACGGGGAAGCTGGGTTCGCCCCCACTCGGTCAGCATCACGATCGGCTCCTGGAGTGTCTGGAGCGCGAGATCCCGCCAGACAGCGTGACGAGTTCGCTGTGTCTCCTGGGTCCGCCGGTCAGAGCGAACAGGACAACCACGGACCACTTGTTGGCGATGATCTCGACCGCCAACCGTGCGGGGCAGTCGGCGAGGAACACCGTGCCCGCTTCCAGGTCCTTTGCCGTGCTCCCCAGGTCGGCTGTGGCAGAGGCGATCTGCTCCTGTTCCGGTTGCTGTGGCCAGTCCAACAGCTGTGCGAAGGCCGGTTGGCCGACTTACGCCCGACCACTTCGCAGACCGCTCCCCCCGTGGCGGTACGGTATGCGGCAGTCGATCGCGTGTTCTGTGATCGCTGACCATCAAGGGGGTTTTAATGAAGCACCGTCGTCCGCGCCCGCCTCGTAGAACGATCGCCAGAGCGGTCGGTTCAGCAGGTGCGCTGGCCGTCGCGCTGGGCGTGGGCATATCACCGGCCATGGCCGCCGAGAAGACGTCCGACAAGCCTGCGGCCACCGGGGTCTCGCCCGACGAGCCCGACGTGAACACGCCCTGGGCGCCCGAGAACGACGCGGCCGCGCTGTCCGCCAAGACCGCGCACCCTCAGGCTCTCGCATCCAGCCGCACGACCGCGGCCGCTCTGCAGCTCAACATGCCCACGCCGACGGGGCCGAACAGCGTCGGCATGGTCGGTCTGCATCTCGTCGACAACTCCCGTACTGATCCGTACGTGCCCGGCACGAAGCGCGAGTTGATGGTCTCGCTCTGGTACCCGGCCACCGCCACGTCCGGGCACTACCAGGCACCGTGGATGCCGTCGATCTCCGGCGCCCACTTCCTCGCGACACGCGGTCTGTCGCCGCAGCAGGTGACCCTGCCGAAAACCGCGGGTCACGTCCTGGCTCCGGTGAAGACCTCGCTCGGCAAGCTGCCCGTCCTGCTGTACTCGACCGGGCTGCACTCGGACCGTGCGATGGGCACCGCGCTCGCCCAGGACCTGGCCAGCCGCGGCTACCTCGTCGTCACCGTCGACCACACCCACGACGCCAACGAGGTGCAGTTCCCCGGCAACCGGCTGGAGCTCAACAGGATGCCGGCGGGCACCCACTCCTCCGACACGCTCAAGGTGCGCGCGGCGGACATCAAGTTCGTCATCAACCAGCTCGGCAAGATCAGCACGGGTGGCAACCCGGACGCCGGCCACGCGACGCTCCCCACCGGGTTGAAGCAGTCGGTGGACATGTCCCGTGTCGGGATGTTCGGCTGGTCGCTGGGCGGCGCGGCGGTCGACACCGCCATGCAACTCGACCACCGCATCGCCGCCGGCGCCAACTTGGACGGCCAGTTCTTCGGAACGGCTCCGAGCAAGGACCTGGACCGGCCCTTCATGCTCTTCAGCTCCGGCAGCCACAACCGGAACAATGACGCCTCGTGGCGCACGCTGTGGTCGCATCTGAAGGGTTACCGGGTCGACATCAAGCTCCATGGTGCCGCCCACCAGTCATTCAGCGACAACGCGTGGATGGTGCCCCAGGAGGCGGGTCTGCTCAGGCTCTCCCAGGCTCAGCTGCAGCAGATGTACGGCACGATCGACCCGAAGCGGTCAGTCCTGGTCCAGTCCACCTACCTCGCCGCCTTCTTCGACCAGACGCTGCGTCACAAGCACAGCACGCTGCTCGACGGGCCCTCCAGCAAGTACCCTGAGATTTCTTTCGTCCGCTGACCGGACGGCCGCCCGGGACGCCGAAGGGCCGGACTTGTCCGCAGGCCCGCCCTTCGACGCGTCGGGGCGGCGGCCCCGTGTGTGTCGCGTCACCTCGCCCCCGTTAACTTGGACGATACGGGGCGGAAGTGTGATGGTTATGTGACCGTAGGGCGCTAAGTTGTTTACCCTCTCGAACGTCTGGGCGCTTGACGCCAGTTGAGGAAGGATCCACTCCTCTGTCCTCCGCACCTCGTGCGCCGCGTCGGCACCGCATACGTCGCCGCGCCGATATGCCGATTCTCGGCGGGGTGCGCCCGCCGATAGCCGCGTTTGTGGCGCTTTTGCTGGCGGTCGCCGCCCTGACCGTGATCAGCCTCGACTCTGTCCGCAGCGCACGTGTCCCGCAGGCCGTGCTGGACGAGGAGGCGCAGATCGCCGCGGACACCGCCCTGGCTACGCGCACCGCGATCAATGCTGAGGCGAGCACCGTACGCAGTAGAGCCAACGCGTATCCGGCGACCAGCACGTCGACCCCCGTGACCACGCTCAAGGCCCTCACCTCCGCCCGGAAGACCGTCCTCGGCAGCGTGCTGCTCGACCGGCGGACCGGCCAACTGCTCGCGGCCAGCGGCAGGGTGGTGCCCCTGGCCGGACTCGACGACGCCAGGAAGGCATCCACGGAAGGAGCAGTTCCGCCCCGTCTGGTGACATCGGGGGGCACACGGCAACTGCTGTATTTCGCCAAAGTCGCGCTGCCCGCACCGCAGGACCCCGACCAGGACCAGGCTCCGAACGGAACGGAGCGGCAGTGGCTGCTGGTGGTGTCCGAGCCCGTACCCACCCCCACGACGTACGGTCACGGCCGCACCGCCGAAGTGCTGGACGCCAGTGGCACGGCGATCGCGCGCACGGCCCGAGGCACGGTGTCGCCCGCTGCCGCCGACAGCACTCTGCTCGCAGCGGTGACTCACGCGGCTCATGGATCGGGGCGTGACACCGATGGTTCGGGCAGCCTGCTGCGTGCCACTGCGGGCGGCCGGAGCACCGTGGCGGGCTGGGCCCAGGTCGCCTCGGTGACGGGCCCGGGCGACACCGACGGCCTGGGCCTGCTCGTCCTCACCGCCAGCCCGGCCCCGGCCCCGACCCCGGCCGCCGACTACTCGCGCTTCGCGTTCGGGGCGGCCGCGGCGCTGGTCGGAGTCGCGCTGCTGCTCGGGCTGGCCCTGCACTTCTGCGTGCAACGGCCGCTCCTGCGGCTGTATCTTTCCGCCGGGCGTCTGGCCCGCGGCGCCACCGGGGACGGGCCGACCGCGTTGTCGGAACTGTCCCGCCCGGTCCCGGTGCATGGCTTCGGAGAACTGGCCCGTATCGGGCGCGCACTGGAGTCACTGCGCCGGCAACTGCTCGGCGAGAGCGGCCCGCAGGAGTTCCCGGCCCGGCGCGGACCGGGCTACCGGGCACTGGCGGTGGTCGGCGTGCTCGTGGTTGCCTGCTGGTCGGTCCCGATGATCTTCCTGCTGAACCGCGCGGACTCCGCGACCGCGGTTCCCGCCGGGGTCCTCGCGGACCATCAGGCCCGCACCGAGATCGCCACGAACCGGATACGGCAGTCCCTCGATCATTCCTACACGGATCTGAGTGACGCCGCCGCGAGCCTTGGCCGAAGCCGGGCCGCCCAGACCGAGGTTCTGCGGCGGTCCCTCGCCGAGCACAAGCAGTACCGCTCGCTGTACATCCTGGACCGCTCGGGCAGGATCACGCTGCGGGTCGGCGAGACACCGCTGCGCACCCTCGTCCACGTGCCTTCCGGCGGCGGGATCACCAACGTCAACACCTCCGGTCGGATCCCGGTGATCGCCGCCTACGCCCAGGTCCCGGCCGGCAAGGCCAAGGCCCCCAGGACCGGAGTCGTCCTGTTCGGCGAAATCGACGTGAAGGCGCTCAACTCCCTTCTGCCCAGGCCGAAGCTGGGCAGCGTCTGGGTGACGGACCGCGACGACAAGGTGCTGGCGGCGAGCGTGGGCTACCAAGCCTTCCAGTCATTGCCCGCCTCCGAACTGACCCGTCTGGCGCGCGCCACCCAGGGCGCTCCGGGTACGCCGGGCAGCGCGACCTCGGCGGTGCGTCTCACCTCCTCCGGTCCGTCGCTCGATGCGGCCGCGCCGCTGGCGCAGAGCGGTCCGACCGCTCGTCTGGGCTGGCACGTGGTCGCCGAGGAGCCGGCGGCCGCCCTCCAGATCCCTGCGGTGCAGGCCCAGCAGCACACCATGCTCGCCGGGATCCTCGGCCTCACTATGGGCGCGGCGTGTCTGGGCTGGCTCCATGTCGTGGTGATCCGACCGCTGCGCACGGTCGCCGTGCTCGTCGAGCGGCTCGCCGGCGGAGACCGCCGTACCGTGCTGCACCCGGTCAACCACGACGAGATCGGCTCGGTCACCCGCAGCCTGGAACTGATCCGCCAGACCCTGGCCGAGCGCGACCGGGCTGCCAGATCGGGCCACACCGCTTGGCCCTCCCGGCCCCTGCGTGCGACCACTCTCCAACGGTAGAAGGACGGAATAGGCGTGCTCTTCCTCTATGTCGTCGTTCTGCTGTGCTGTGCCGGGCTGTGGCTCGCCGGAATCCTCGAGCAGCGGCGGCACTTCGCCTCGCTGGAGCAGATTCCGACGCGAGTACTGGTCAACGGCATCCGCGGCAAGAGTTCGATCACCCGGCTGTGTGCGGGCGCCCTGCGCGGCGGCGGCCTGGTCACGGTGGCCAAGACCACCGGCACCGCGGCCCGGTTCATCCATCCGGATGCCACCGAGGAGCCGGTGTACCGCAAGTTCGGCATCTCCAACATCGTCGAGCAGATCGGCATCGTGCGGCGGGCGGCGACCTACCGGCCGGACGCGCTGGTGATCGAGTGCATGGCGGTGATGCCGGCGCTGCAGGAGACCAATCAGGAGAAGCTGATCCGCTCCACGATCGGTGTGCTCTGCAACGTCCGCGAGGACCATCTGGAGGAGATGGGGCCGACGTTGGACGACGTCGCCCGCTCGCTCTCGCGCTCGATGCCGGTGGGCGGGGTGTGCGTGACGGCGGAGAAAGACCGGCTGCACATCCTCCAGGAGGAGGCCGACAAGCGGAACTGCCGGCTGATCGCGGTCGACCCCGAGACGGTGACCGACGCCGAACTGCGCGGCTTCAGCTGGTTCACCTTCAAGGAGAACGTGGCGATCGCACTCGCCGTCGCCGAACTGCTGGGCGTGGAGCGGCAGACCGCGATGCAGGGCATGTGGGACGCGCCGCCCGACCCGGGCGTGCTGTCCGTGGAGCGCTACGTCACCCCCGAAGGCAAGCGGCTGCGGTTCGCCAACGTGTTCGCGGCGAACGACCCCGAGTCGACGCTGATGAACGTGCAGCAGCTCGAGGACCTGGGCGCGATCAGACGGCCTCTCAGCGTGGTCATCAACTGCCGGCCGGACCGGGTCGAGCGCAACGGACAGATGGGCACGATCATCCCGGATCTCGGCGCCGAGACGGTGTTCCTCATCGGCCACCCGACCAAGAGCGCCCGTGACGCGATTCCGGCAGGCTTCACCGGGCGGGTGGTGGATCTCGGCGGCGACCGCCGAGACCCCGAGGAACTGACCGCGGCTGTCCTCGCCGAACTCGCCCCGGTCTCCTCACTGGTGGCGATCGGCAACATCCACGGCCAGGGCGAGCTGGTCCTGGAATGCCTCGCCGAGCTGCCGCTGGACGATTCGGAGGACATGTTCGACGCCGTTCCCGACGGCGACGGCCTGGACCAGGAGACCATGCAGATCGCCCTGCCCCGGCCACGGATCTCCGTGGCAAGGCCGCCCGAGCCGGAGCCGTACAGCTGGGTCGCGCCGCTGGACTCGCCGACGCAGACCATCCGTATCCCGGAACAACGCGATCCCGCCCGCCGTCCCGCCGCCCGCCAGGGCCAGCCTGTCGAGCAGACGCACAAGGACGACCCGTACTCCTCGCACGCCCCGTACCACCCGGACGAGCTGCACCACTCCTACGATCCGCCCCAGTCCACGAGGAACCCGTGATCCCCGCCAACCTCAACGCACAGACCGCCGCACTCGGGATCGCCCTCGGGCTGGTCTTCTCGCTCGTCTGCTATCTGACCACCAACCTCTCTCCCGGAGGGATGATCACCCCTGGCTGGATCGCCCTCACGCTCGTCACCAACGTGGAGATGGCCGGGCTCATGGTCGCCGTGGCAGCGCTCACGTACTTCATGACCAAGCTGCTGCAGCGCACGGTGATCCTCTACGGCAAACGGCTGTTCGCCGCTGTGGTGCTGTGCGCCGTGCTGATGCAGACCACCGTGATGCTCGCCCTCAGCCACGAGTTCCCACTGCTCTACACCTCACAGACCCTCGGCTTCATCGTTCCCGGCCTGGTCTCGTACCAGATGGTCCGGCAGCCGCTCGCGGCCACGGTCATCTCGACCACCGCGGTGACGCTGGCCACGTACGTGGTACTGATCTCCGGCCTGTTGATGGGCGCGCTCCCCACGGGCTGACCGGCCCACCACCCACCCACCGCACCCCTTCCAGGAGGATCGGCCATGCACTCCCAACCCGTCCGCAGACGGAGCAACCCGACCCGCCGCGCCGTGTTCCGCACCATCGCGGGCGTAGCCGTCGCCGGTGCGGCCGGCGGGTACGCCTTGAACCGCCTCGGACACGACGGCGACAACGACGGCGGCACGGTCGCCGACGGCGCGGGTTCCGGTTCCAGCTCCCGGCCCACCGGCCCCCACACCTTCGAGCGGCTGTCCGCCCCCAGCCGCACCGTGGTCCGCGCGAGCGACGGCAGCACCCTCGCCACCTTCACGGACGGCGCCCGAACGGCCGTACTCACCGGGCCGACCCGCACCTTCAGCGAGCCACGGACCACCGAGGCCACGGTGACCACGGACGCCTGGGTGCGCGTACTGCCGCACCCGTGGCAGCGGGGCATGGAGAAATCAGCGTCGTTCAAGAGCTGGTTCGCCAAGACGCTCGGCGACGACAGCCCCGACGTCTTCGCGGTGGCCTTCCAGTACAGCAGCGCCGGCGCACCCGACAAGCGCAACGCCAAGGGCGTGCGCTACGCGGGCACCGCACACTTCGGCCCACGCAATTCCACGGTCAAGAACCCGCTGGACTTCGCCTACTACGACGAGAAGTCGGATTTCTACGACTATCTGGGCATCGACTGGACCTTCCCGGACGGCACGCGCGTGCAGCCGGAGCAGGCCCGCTACGGCGATGTCGACTGCTCCGGCTTCCAGCGTCTGGTGTGGGGGTACCGCATGGGCATCCCCATGCACAACACCAACACCGCGGGTGCCGGTCTGCCGCGCCGCGCCTACGCCATCGCCGCCTACGGTCCCGGCCACACGGTGATCCCCCACACCGGCACGAAGCAGGCCACCGACCTGGACGTCCTGCAACCCGGCGATATGGTCTTCTTCGCCATCATCAAGGACAAGCCGGACTTCATCGACCACGTAGGCATGTACATGGGCCTCGACGACCAGGGCCGGCACCGCTTCTACTCCAGCCGCTCCGCCGCCAACGGCCCAACCCTGGGCGACCTGTCCGGCCACGCGCTGCTGGACGGCACCGACTTCTACGCCCGCGGCTTCCGGGCGGCCCGCCGCCTGTGATCCCGTCGGCCGTGACTGCACCGCTGGTGCACCGCCGCTCCACCTGACCTGCCGATCCGAGGACCACCGCCATGACCGCCATCCCCGCCGTCCAGCCCACCGGCTCGCACCGGGGCCGCCGTGCGGCGAACCGCCGTTCCGGCCTGCCCGAAGGCACCCCCCGCTGGGAGCGTCCCGCGCTCGCCGCGGTGCTGGCCGCCGCCGCGGTGCTGTACTCCTGGGGCATCGGACACGCCGCGCTCCACCCCTTCTACGGTGCGGCAATACGCTCGATGGCCGACGGCTGGCGCGCGTTCTTCTTCGGCGGGCTCGACGCCAGCGGTTCGATCAGCATCGACAAGCTGCCCGGCGCCTTCTGGCCCGACGCCGTCTCCGTCTGGCTCTTCGGCCCGCACACCTGGGCGGCCGCGCTGCCGCAGGTCGTCGAAGGCGTGCTCACCGTATGGCTGCTGCACCGGATCGTACGGGCCTGGGCCGGTCCGTTCGCCGCGCTGATCGCCGCGCTGGTGCTCACCCTCACCCCGGTCACCGTGGCGCTCACCCGTGCCACCATCCCGGACACCGCGCTCACGCTGCTCCTGGTGGCGGCTGCCGGGGCGCTGCAGAAGGCGTTGCGCACCGAGCGACTGCTGCCGATGATCACTTGCGGGCTCTGGGTGGGGCTCGCCTTCCAGGCCAAGATGCTGCAGGCGTGGCTGGTGCTGCCGGTCTTCGCCGTCGTGTACCAACTCGCCTCTCTCGGCAGGCCCTTGCACCGGGCCGTGCGCCTCCTGGTGGGCGCCGCCGTCGCGCTGGCGGTCTCCTGCTCGTGGATGCTGATCGCCTCGGTGACACCGTTGACCAGCCGCCCCTACCTCGACGGCACGTCCGACAACAACCCGTTCGCCCTGGTCTTCGGCTACAACGGGCTGAGCCGCTTCACCAGCGATCCCACCGCGTTCGGCGCCGTCGCGGGCACTGCCGCCAGCCGGACCACCGGCAACACCGGCTGGGACATGCTCTTCAACCACACGGTGGGACCGCAGATCGCCTGGTTCCTGCCGCTCGCCGTGCTCGCCGCGATCCTGGGCGTCGTCCGGCGGACCGGACGACCGCGAACCGACCCGCAACGCGCGGGATTTCTGCTGTGGGGCGGCTGGCTGGCCATGCACACCGTGGTGTTCAGCATCTCGAACGGCAACCACGCCTACTACACCGCCGTCATCGCTCCGGCACTGGCCGCGCTGGCCGGCGGCGGCCTCGCCCTCTTCCGCTCGGAGTACGAGGCGAAGCACCACCCCGACGCGCAGCACGAGGCGGCCGACCGATGGCACACGGCACTGCCGGCGGCGATCGCTCTGACCGCCGCGTGGGCGCTGGTGATCGACTGGCCCACCCGGTTCGTGTCCTGGCTGCTGCCGATCGCCGTGATGCTCGCCCTGTGCGGCGTGGTGGGACTGTGGAGCCGAGGGCCACGCACCTCCCGACGGAGGATCAACGCCGCCCTCGCCGCGGGGATCGCGGCCACTCTGGTCGTGCCGGCGGGGTGGGCCCTGTCCAGCCTCAACCCTCTCTACGCGGGCGCCACCACATCGCCGATGGCCGGCCCGGTCGGCAAGTCGTACTTCGAACATCCCCGCCACGCCCCGCGGAGGAAGGGACTGGGCCAGCCCAGCGCCCGCGACAGGGCCCTGCTCGACTACCTCACCACGCACCGCCACGGTGAGAAGTTCCTGCTCGCCACCCAGGCCGCGTACACCGCCGAGCCCCTCCTGCGCGCGAAGTCCGAGCCCATCCTCGTCATGGGTGGCTTCACCGGCAAAACCCCCTTCCCGACCGCCCAGCAACTCGGCGGCCTGGTCACCGCCCGCCAGGTGCGCTACGCGCTGCTCACCACCCAGCGCCCCAGCACTCCGGCCACCGCCTGGGTGAAGTCCCACTGCACCCACATCAGGCCTGCCGCGTATGGCCGTCGCACCGACGGCAGCTTCGCCCTCTACGACTGCACCCCGCACAAGTGAGCCGACACCGTCACATCGTCTCCGCCACCTCGCGCGGCGACGGCGCGCTCCGGGCGGGCGTACCCGGGGGGTCGGAGACCATCAGGACCGGCCCCAGAAACGGGCCCAACTGGGTGAGGAGTCAGGACGAATTCGAAACCGTCATGACCACGCTGGCCCTCCAGGCCGCGTGACAGCGCCTGTTACCCGAACCTGCATCAGACCCCAACGTTGAGTGCCTGACAGGCGTAAGTGCGCGAGCATGCGGGACTTGGTTTCGTTGTGGCACGGAAGTCCCGCCGCTGCGACGCGGTCGGCCGTATGGCGCGGGGATGGGTGACAGGCTGGCAAGTACTACGTCCTGCGCGCCGCGCCCCACGACTCCGGGGCATGAAACTCGGCGGCGGCCCCGGCGCATATCCGTCATGGTGCGGTGAACAATGCGGGGAACCCTGGCGCGAGCCAGGGCTTGCGCCCCCAGGCCAGGACCTTGCCACGAGCGATGGCACCGATGGCACTGCGCCTGCCCAACGCGAGCAAGAAGAACGTGACCGGGTCGATCAGGATCGTGCAGTCGGGACGCCGCAGGGGCTCGGCATGTACGGCCAACGCGCCGTTGGTGAACGTCACCGTCAGCCGGGAGAGGCCGCGCAACCTCAGCTCGTAACAGGCACTGTGACCGGCAGCCGCTCGTGCATCGACGACACGGTCCATCGCAGTGATCAGAAACGGCATCGCCAAAGCGACCCTGCCACGGTCGACCATGTGTGGTCGACCGAGTGCTACTGCGATGTCATAGCCGTGCCCAAGCATATGGGTCAGGAGGTAGGAGCTGAGAGTCCCCAAGTCCATGGGCCCCAGCGGCGTCACCGTGGGGGTGTCCGCCGACCGCAGCCCGGCCGCTTCTGTGAAGGCCCGCGCATGCTGTACGACGCGTCCAGCGAGGACGGATGTGTCTCGCTCGGGGTAGGAAACCAGCGAGGCGGCGTTGGCCGCCGCAAGTCCCCCTGGTGTGCCGTCGCCGTATACCTGCTCATGCCCTGCGGCAAGATCAGCCATCAACTTGTTGGCCAGGACCAGATGCGCCGCGGACTCTCCAACCGTCCACTCCGCCCCAGGAATGGGCACCGTGGCGTCCTTACACGACCGGAGCAACCCGGCTATCTCCTCGGCTACGACACAAATGGCTTCAGGCAGCCGCAATCGCGGGGCAGCCTCACGATGAGGGGCAGTCATAGATGGGAAGGGTGGACCAACCCTTCCCATCTGTCCAGATACACCGATCAACGCCTGGGAGTGCTCGAGCAGGTACACGTCGGCGCGGCGCAGGAGCCGTGGTGGCGTGGTGGGATCACCGTTCCGGGAGGAAGGCAAGCCACGGTCCGCCGCTGCGGCGGACCGGGCTCCGGAGCGTCCGGACACGCGCAACTCCAGCGAGCCCGGCAGTCGATAGTCCGTCATCCAACCCGTCTGCTCCGTCCACTTCATCACCTGGGGTGCGGATCCATCACAGCAAGCGCGTACAGGTCGGACAAGGTATCGACAAGGTCGCGACAAGGTCGGTATTCCACCATCCGTGCACGCACCGCCGAGGGGCCGGCCCGAGACGTGTTCTCCGCCGGAAGGATCACTCACGGGAAAGGACCATGAATGAACGTCACAACACGCACAGCCCGCAGGACTCTGAGCGCGACCGTCGTCGCCGCCACGGTGGCGGCTCTGGGCCTGTTGGCACCGAGTCCGGCCGAAGCCGCCGCGAGTGACTGCCCTTCCGGCAGCCTGTGCGTTTGGGACCAAATCAACTACACGGGAAACCGCTGCAGTTGGAGCAACGCCGACAGTGACTGGACCAGCGGGACCGTGAAGTGTTCATGGGCCGACGACCGCAACGTCAAGTCGGTCTACAACCACGGGACTTCTTCCTCGTACGAGGGGGTTGGCCTCTATTCCGGAACGGGCTACTCGGGGTATCTCGGCTGCATAGGACAGGGCGTGAAGGGCCCTGGCGTCAGCGGCGGCCCCGGCCTCAAGGTGCTGTCCCACAAGTGGCTCGCCAGCTGCTGAGTCCGGACGCCGGAGAGGGTGGGCACGGTACGGGCCGAGCGCCCGGTGGGGCCGAAGGGGAGCGGCCCCACCGTCACCGATGCGGATCACGAGGCCGACGCCGTGCGCGCCCTCCGGCATCGTCTGTCTGACGTGGTCTGCCAAGCCCTCCTCCGTGACGCCCAACAGTTTCGGTTGACAGCTCCTTGGCCAGAACCATTACGGAGCGCCGCCGGGGGCAACCCCTGATGAGCTGGACGCCCGGCTCCGGGCGGCCTGCCGCCGCGGCGGCCGCTTTGTGTCGGTGTCGTCGCTGGTCGGTCCTGTCGGGGATGACGTGCGCGATGCCGTTTATCCAGGTCGGCGCGGAAGCCGCAGGAGCTGCAGGTCTTGTCTGCGACGATCCGGTCGGGCATGCAGCGCGGTCGAGCTGGTGGTGCACCCGGGTGAGCGTCTGAACGTCATGGGGGCGGTGTCGGCGACCGGGGGTGTATGTGGCCTGGACGCCTGGCCACAACCGGAGTGCACAGGGCGAGCCTTCGTGTCGCCGGCGCGGTCAACTCCCGGAGAAGCAGATGGGGTTCTCGCTGCTACTTGGGACGTGGAGGCCCAGCCTTGGGCCGGCGCGGCAAGGTTTTCGCAAGGTCACTGCCTCAGCGTGGGCCTCACGCAGCACGGACGGCACCTCACGGCATACGGAGTCCCGCGTCTGTGCCTCAGCGACATTCACCGCGACGGAGGGAGCCAGCATGATCACGAAGAAGACATGGGCGGGGTGGGCGGCGTTCGCTGCCGTCGGCACGTTGGTGGCGAGTGCCCCACCCGCGTCCGCCGAACCGACCTTGCACGGATGTGTCTATCCGCGGGTCTGCTTCTACCAGACGGAAAGCCAGTACACGGCCGGCAGTCCCACGGCCGCCTACCAGGATCCGGACTACAACCAGACGCTCGGTCCCAGGAGTAAAGGGGCCGACGTGGTCTACAACTCGCGCAACGACGACACCGTCCTGCTGCGCATCGGCAGTACCAGCACCGCCTTCTGCCTGGACCCGAACAGTACGGTCCACAACGACGCGTCCGTCACGGTGACCGCCATCCGTATCCGGTCCAACCCGGCGACGTGCAGCAGCATTTTCGTGACATGGCCGTCGAGCTGACAGTGGCAAGACCTGCCGCACCGTGCGGGTCGCTCATCCGTTGCCGCCGGCACGACATCGTACCCACCAAGAGATCCAACCGGTGAAAACAGCGAAGGGGGATGCATGATGACTTACAGAAAGCAGGCTTCGGTGGCGAAGAGGCTGGCCGTCGTGGCCGTATCGGCCGCCGCGGCCCTCGTCGGCTTCTCGGCCGTCCCTGCCCAGGCGGCGTCCTACGACCTGAGCACCACCGGCGCGGCGGGCAGGGTCACCTATGTCGGCAACGGTGACTGGTCGCTCCACGCCCACGACACTCTCACCGACGGACACTGCGCTCGCTATCAGGTGAAGGACACCGACGACACCAGCTGGCGCTGGTACGGCGACATGGTCTGCACCTCGACCGATCAGTACGTGACGGGAGCCCGCACATCGTGGTCGGTCCGTATCTGCCGCACCGGGATAGGGAACTGCTCCGCCGCGGTCAAGCTGTGACCAGCACTTCTCGCCTGCGTCGGCTTGGCAGGCCGTAGGGTGCCCTGCCCTGGCTGCGACCAGGGCAGGGCACCTTGCGCGGCCCGTGCCGCCAGCAACCGGGCCTCCCAACAGGCACGATGTCGTGCCAAGCCAGACCCCGGCCGACACGCCGCGAAGGTGCCGCGAACACGGCAACCTGCACGGTTCCGAAGACTCACATGTACGGAAACCGCTTCTTAGGCATTGCCGCACTTCTTTTGCACAACGGGTTCCTAGGCTCCCGTGGCACTGTTCACCGAGCACAGGGAGTCCACCATGACACTGATCGTCGCCGCCGCATCGCCGTTTCACGGCCATGTCCAACCCGTCCTCACCGTCGCATCGGACCTGGTGCGGCGCGGGCACGAGGTCGTCGTGCTGACCGGCAGCCGGTTCGCCGATGAGGTACGGGCCGCCAGCGTGCTCCATGTGTCGTTGCCGCCGGCCGCGGACTTCGACGACCGGCAGCTTGATCTGTACTTCCCCGACCGTGCCGCCTTCCCGCCGGGCCCGGCGCAGTTGGAGTACGACCTGAAGCACGTCTTCGGTGATCCGACCCCCGCCCAGTACCGCGCGCTGCGGACCTTGCTGGCCCGTCGGTTCCCGGCATCCGTGGTCATCAGCGATCCGCAGTTCCTGGGGGCGACGGCCCTCAGCCTGTCCGCTCCGCCCGGCCACCGGCCGGTCACCATCGGCCTCGGTATCACCATGCCGACGCTGCTCAGCGAGGACGCGCCGCCCATCGGGCTCGCGGTGCCGCCCCTGGCCGGAGAGGGGGCGAAGAAGCGGCACCGGGAAATGAACGACCAGGTCAGGGAGGTTCTTTCCGGTGCCCAGCGGCACATCGAGGAGAACTTCGGAGAGAGCGGCACCGAGTTGCCCGGGTTCGTCCTCGACTGCATGGTCACCGCGCCGGACCACTATCTGCAGCTGACCATCCCGGAGTTCGAGTATCCGCGCGGCGACCTGCCGTCCTCGTTCCGGTTCGTGGGTCCCCTGCCCGCCGTGCCGCGCACGCCACGGCCGCTGCCCGAGTGGTGGGCGGAAGTGGAGGACACAAAGCGGCCGGTCGTCGTGGTCACCCAGGGGTCGTTCGACAATCGTGATCTCGGCAGGCTCGTGCGCCCGGCCCTGGATGCCCTGGCCGACGAGGACGTCCTGGTGGTGGCCGCGACGGGGCGCGCGGACGGCCCGGCGATGATCGAGGCCGCGGGAGCGGTACCGGCGAACGCGCGCATCGGCGGGTACGTCCCCTTCGACGCGCTCCTTCCGCACGCGTCCGTGCTGGTCACCAACGGCGGGTACGGCGGTGTGCACGAGGCCCTGCGGCAGGGGGTACCGCTCGTCGTGGGCGGCGACGGAGAGGACAAGCCCGAGGTGGCGGCCCGCGTCCAGTGGAGCGGGGCCGGGGTCGATCTGCGGACCGGGGATCCCTCGCCGAAGGAGGTCCGCGCCGCCGTGCTGAGCGTGCTTGCCGAGCCCGGGTACCGCGAGCGTGCGCAGGCACTGCGGGCCGGGTTCGAACACCATGACGCGCTGGAGGCCATCGCGGAGGTGGTCGCCACAGCCTCGTAGCCGCTTTCCGCGGCCGGGCCTGCCGTCATCGCCCTCGCAGCGGATTCCCGTGGCCCGGCCCTCCGTCACCGCCCTCGCAGCCGCCCCGGCGGCTGCTGTCCTACCGTCACCGTCCTCGTGCCACGTCCGGAATGTCTGACCTCGTGAGAGCGGTCCAGCCGCTGCCTAGCATGGGGATCAGGGAGGGCGGGGCAATGACATCGGTGCCACTGCGGTTCGCGGTTCTGGGGGAGGTACGGGTATGGCGGGAGGAGACCGAGGTGGAATTGGGGCCGCCGCTGCGCCGCACCCTCCTCGCCCTGCTGCCGGCCCGAACAGGCTCCCCGGTGCCGTTGCCGGACATCGTCGACGCCCTGTGGGGGGACCGGCTTCCCGCTCACGCGACCACCATGGCGCACCGCCATGTGGGGCAGTTGCGGCGGCTGTCGGAGCCGGGGCTGCCGCAGCGGGCCGAGGGCCGTTGGCTGTTGCGCGGCAGTGGCGGCTACCGGCTGCTGGCTCCGCCCGACTCAGTCGACCTGCTGCTGTTGCGCCGGCTCGTGGCGCAGGCCAGGGCGCACGGCGATGTGCGGCAGGCCGTCGCGGCGTACGCCGACGCGCTCGCCCTGCGCCGCGGCCGGGCCGCCGGATGCCCCGCCCAGGCACCCCCGCATCCGGTCTTCACAGAGCTGGATCGTGAGTACGACGCCCGTGGTGCGTTCGGTCGCCGACCGGCTCGCGGACGAGGTGGATGTCGATCCAGGCCCCGAGCTCAACGCCGCGCGGCTGCTGGCGGCCGGGAAACCGGGGCCCGAGGGCTCTTCGGAAAGCGCACCGGCCCAGCCGGAGGCCGTTCACTCGGGCGCACCGCCCCGGCATTGCGTCCCACCGGCCCAACTGCCGACCGCTCTGGCGGTCTTCGTCGGCCGGGACCCGCAACGCAACCGCCTGCGGTTCCGGGAGACCGGCGACCTGTTCAACGAGGCCCGCGTACTGGACCGGCTCGGCGACGACCATCATTCGGCCGGTGATCCCACCAAGGTTCTGTGCGTTTGGCAGAGCGCGCGGGCCGTGCTCCACGCATTCGATCCCGTCGGGGCGGGTGAGGTACAGCTCAAGATCGACCGGCATGAGGAAGGCAGGGCCGCGGTCACAAGCCAGGCACACTTCGTCCACTGCTCTCTGCCTACGCTCCCGCCACCCACCAACACCCTTTCACCGGGAGCGAATTAAGTGACCTACACAATGATCAACGGCAACCGGCTGTTCCACACCGACGAGGGACCGGCCCAAAGCCGCCGTGGCGAGACACTGCTGCTGGTGCATGGCGGAACCTGCGACTCGCACGACTGGTCGGCGCAGATCGGGGCGTTCTCGGCGCGGCACCGGGTGATTGCCCCGGATCTGCGCGGTCATGGCCGGTCATCAGGACTGACGGGCGGAATGCGCCCCCGCGACTTCGCCGCGGACCTCGCGGAGCTGCTTCAGGGCATCGACGCCCCTCCGGTGGTCGTCGTAGGACACTCGATGGGTGCCGTGGTCGCTTCCGTCCTGGCGGTCGAGTACCCGTCCCTGGTGCGGGCCGTCGTGGCGGTCGAGCCCGGCTACGGCTTCGAGGCGCAGTTCGCGCCGCAGCTCGCCGCCGCCTTCAGCGTCCCGGACCCGGTCGGCAGCGCGGTGGCGGTCCTGGGCGGGCTGGAGAACCCCGCCGCGGACGGCCCCGACGCGGACGCGCTGCGGGTCTGGCACCGTCGGCGGATCCTCGGCATGGACCCGATGACCGTACGGGACGTCTTCCACGGCCTCTTCGACGAGGCGGCCGCCGCGCTCACCGTCCGGCCGGGCGTGGAGAGTTACCTCTCGCGGCGCGCCTGCCCGGTGCTGTCCTTGTCGGCGGCCGCATCCCTCAAGGCCAAGGGGATCGACGGGGACGGGGAGGAGGCTTTGAGTCGGCACCCCTACAGCGCGTCGGCGGTCCTCGAAGGGGTCGGGCACTGGCTGTTCCAGGAGCGTCCGGCCGAGTTCAACTCGCTGGTCATGGGCTGGCTCGACGGGCTGCCGGCCACCTGACCGCACGCGGGCACGCGCACGGGGACACATCACGGGGACATCGGGGACGACGACGGTGACGATGCGGTTTGAGGTCTTGGGACCGGTACGGGTCTGGCGCGACGGTGACGAGGTGGCGCTCGGCGCGGCCCAGCAACGCCTGCTACTGGCCCAGTTGATGGCCCACGCGGGAGGGCCCGTGGCCATGGACGAGTTGCAGGACGCCCTGTGGGGCGAGTCGCCGCCCAGCTCGCCCGCCAACGCGGTCTACCGGCACATCGGTGTGCTGCGCCGGCTGCTGGAGCCCGGTCTGCCGGTCCGCTCGCCGGGCCGGTGGCTGGTACGGGACGCGGGCGGGTACCGGCTGCACGCAACGCCCGAGACACTCGACCTGCTGCGCTTCAGGGAGCTGGTGCGGCAGGCGCGGCAACGCGGTGTCCGGGGCACGCAGGCTGCCCTACCGGTGCTGCTGGAAGCGCTGAACCTGCGCACCGGGCCGGTCGCCACCGGTGTCCCCGTGGAGGCGCGCTCCCACCCCGCGTTCACCGCCCTGGAGCGTGAGCACCTGGCGGTGGTGAAGGAGGCCGCGAGCGCGGCACTGACCACGGGCCAGGCCGGGCAGTTGCTCGCCGTGCTGCACCGCGCCGCGGCCGAGCACCCGCTCGACGAACCACTGCAGGCCCTGCTCGTGCGCGCGCTCGCGGCCGGCGGACAACGGGCGGCGGCGCTCGCGATGTGGCAGCGCGTAAGAGCCCGACTCACCACCGAACTGGGCGCCGAGCCCGGCTCCGCACTGCGGGCAGCGCAACAGGAGGTGCTGCGTGAGGACGTCGGCAGGAATCCGTCCGAGCCGGACCACGGCGTTCACAGCGCGCCGGTCCGGCTGACCGTGGTTGCCGATCCTCCGGCCACCGTCACCTCTCCTCCGGAAACCACCCCTCCGGCTGCCCCATTCGTCCGCCCCGCCCAACTACCCGCCGACCTTGCCGCGTTCGCGGGCCGACGGTCCGAACTCGCACACGTGGCGCAGCTGTCGGCGAAGGACGCGGCGGGAGCCCGGATCGCCGTGATCAGCGGGATGGGCGGGATCGGCAAGACCACGCTGGCCGTGCGGTGGGCGCACCGCGCCGCCCACCGCTTCTCCGACGGGCAGCTGTACATCAATCTGCGCGGCTTCGATCCGGGCGGGGTCCCGGCGGATCCGGCGCAGGTGCTGCGCGGGTTCCTGGAGGCCCTCGGCGTGCCGCCGCAGCGCATACCCGCCGGGGCGGACGTCCAGGCGGGCCTCTACCGCAGCCTGCTGGCCCGGCGCCGGGTGCTGATCCTGCTCGACAACGCGCTGGACGCCGAACAGGTGCGGCCCCTGCTGCCGGGCAGCCCCGGCTGCCTCGTGATCGTCACCAGCCGCGACCGGCTCCTCGGTCTGGTCACGGCCGAGGCCGCACGCCCCCTGGCACTGGACCGGCTGTCGACCGCCGAGGCCCGCGAGACACTGACCCGCCGCCTCGGCGCCGACCGCGTCCTGACCGACCCGGAGGCCGTCGACGAGATCGTCACCCGGTGCGGGGGGCTGCCGTTGGCCCTGGCCGTCGTCGCCACCCGGGCCGCCACCCACCCGCACTTCCCGCTGGCCGCGGTCGCGCACGAACTACGCGCGACCCGCGGCAGCCTGGACGCCTTCACCGACGCGGACCCGGCCGGGGACGTACGGGCGGTGCTCTCCTGGTCCTACCGTGCGCTCAGCCCCGGCGCGGCACGCCTGCTGCGGCTGCTGTCCCTGCATCCGGGCCCGGATCTCTCCTTGCCGGCCGCGGCGGCCGTCACGGGCGACGAGCAGGCGGCCGTCCGCTCGCTGCTGGCCGAGCTCACCCGTGCCCACCTGCTCACCGAGCACCTACCCGGCCGGTACGCCTGCCACGATCTGCTGCGTACCTACGCAGCCGAGCGCGTGGCCAAGGACGAGAGCGCGGGCGAGCGGGAAGCCCCGTACGCCGTCTCCTGGACCACTATCTGCACACCGCGCACGCCGCAGGCCGTGTCTACTCGCCCTTCTGGAGACTCCCCCCGCTGCCCGCCGCCGCCCCCGGGGCCAACCCCGACTCCTTCGCCGACGACGCGCTGGCACTCCGCTGGTACACCGCCGAGGCACGGGTACTTGCCGCCGTCGCCGAACGGGCGGACGCCCGCGGCGCCCACGCACATGTCTGGGGCCTGGCCTGGGCGCTGGAGCGGTTCATGGACCGGCAGGGCCACTGGCACGACGGGGCCGCGCTCCAGCGTCTCGGCCTGAACGCGGCCATCCGCGACGGCCACCGCACGGCCGAAGCCCATCTGCAGCGCGGCCTGGCACGCGCCTCGGCCCGCCTGGAACGGTACGACGACGCCCGGACCCACATCCGCCACTCCCTCGACCTGTTCGCCGAGTTCGGCGACCGGCTCGGCCTCGCCCACGCCCATCGCAGTCACGGCTGGCTTCTGGACCGCCTCGGCGATCATGACGGAGCGCTCGACGCGGCGGGCCGCGCCCTCGCCCTCTACCGGGCCCTCGGCGACCGTGCCGCGAAGACCAGTGCCCTGCACGCGCTGGGCTGGAGCCATCTCCTGCGGGGCGAACACCACACGGCCGCCGCCTACTTCGAGGAGGCCCTCGACGGCCTGGTCGGCCTCCCCACCGGTACCCGGTACGCCGAGGCCGGCGCCTGGGACAGTCTCGGCGTCGCCCGCCACCACCTCGGCGAGCACCGGCAGGCCATCGCCGCGTACCAGTGCGCGCTACGGCTCTACCGGGAGGTCGGCGACCTGTTCAGCGAGGCGGGGACGCTGCGTCACCTCGGCGACACCTACCTTGCCGTCGGCGACCCCGGCGCGGCCCGCACGGTCTGGGAGCGCGCGGTGCGGCTCCTGATGCGCACCGACCCGACGGCGGCCGAGGAGACCCGTACGCGCCTGCTGGCCCTCGGGGACGCGGTGCCCGCGCCACGGATCGCCGTCGTCTCCCCGCCCCCCGAGGACCTGCCCCGGACTACCCGGGGCAGGACATGAGTGACTCACTCCTCGCGACCCCAGGCGCCGCAGCCGCAGTGGACGGGCCCCGGAACTGGCTGCCCTGTTCCCCCTGGTCCCCCACGGTCTTCGCCAACAGGTCCGCCAGGGTGTCGTCGACGGCGAGGTCCACGAACCCGGCCGCACTACCGCGGCCGGCAGGCGGCCGGGCCGAGGGACGTCAGGTGGCGTTGATCCACCTGACGACGTCACACGGACGTGTTCTTGCGCAGCGCGTCCAGGCTCTTGCGTACCGGTGCGTACGAAAGGTCGAAAGTGGCCCAGGCTCCTTTGCCCGGACGGTACTTGAGCGCCGCCAACAGCAAGTGCTCGGTGCCGAGCCGGCTGTCGCCGATCTCCGCCATCTGCGTGGCCGCGCCCTCCAGCAGGCCCGCGTGTTCCTGACTCGGGCGGATGTCCTCCGCCGACACACGCGACACCGGCGGAATCATCTGTCGGCTGCGGTTGACGGCGAATTCATGGAAAGCCGCCAGATCCACTCCGTTCGCGATCAGCAGGGCCGAGAACGTGGAATCTTCCTGCGCGCTGAGAACGGTGAGCAGATGAATGGTGAATAATTCGGGACTGCGCTGCGCGGCGGCGAGTTCGCTCGCCGACCGCACGGCAGCCGCCATGCGGTCGGTGTACTGGACCTGCATGAGTGATTCCCCTCTTACGGATGAACTCGATCCGATTTCATTTGTCCGAGTTGGCCCGCCGACTTCCGGGACTTGCCTGAAGTCACCTCACACAATTGTGACTTGACGGAACAACGGCCAGTGATGGCAGTCTACACAGCATGACAACCCAAGAGGACAACACCGCAATAACTGTACTCATCGGCCGGTTTTTCCGGACGCTCAATGAGCGACGCTTCGAGGGTGATTGGGGCAAGGAATTCTTCACCGACGACGTGATCGCGGAAAGCCCGCACGGGGCCGCCCGCGGCGCGGCGGCCGTACGCCAGTCGCAGCAGGCCGTGGAGGACTGGGCAGCCATCCAGTACATGAACACGGACATCCTCATCGAGGCCGACGCGGCCGGTCCCGACAGTGCCACCGCTTCCTGGAACTCTTTGATGACCCACATCCACCACGAGTCCACGCTGGAGAAGCTGGGCCAGGGCCTCGACCCGCTGTTCACCGTAGGCGGCGTCTGGGACGTCGACCTGCGCCGCACGGCCGACGGCTGGCGCTTCTCCCGCACCTCCGTCCGCCCGATCTGGATGTCCGGGACGGCGCCGCAGCTCCCGGCTGCGGCCGAGTGACCCGAGCGGGGCCGGCGTTCTCCACGAGGAAGGGCCGGCCCCGCGCTGACCGGCCCATCACCGGGACGCCCGGATGCGCCGAAGCCCCGGGCCGAGGGCACCGAGCCCGGCGGCCAGCGAGATCAGTCCGCCGAGGACCAGGGCCGCGCGAGCACCGTGGTGCGCGGCGAGCCAACCGGTCAGGAGCGCGCCGAGGGGTGTCGATCCCTGGAGCACAAGGGTGTAGAGCGCCAGGATGCGGCCGCGGTAGCCGGGATCCGAGCCCAGTTGGACGCGGTGGTTGACGGCCTGCGTGAAGAAGATGGCGGTCAGGCCCGTGACCGCCAGCAGGACCAGCGCGGTGCCCGGCCCCGGAGCGAGCCCCGTCAGTGCCTCGGCCGTGCCGAAGGCGACGGCCGCACCCGCCACCACCGTCGCCGAGGGCCGTCCCACACGTCCCGAGCCGATCAGCGCGCCGATGAGCGATCCCGCGGCGATCGCCGAAGTGAACAGCCCGAACGACCCGGCGTCCGCGTGGAAGACGGTCCTGGCGAGCAGCGGCAGGGTCAGCTGGAAGTTCAGACCGAAGACAGCCACGACCGCGACCGTGAGCAGGGGCAGCAGCAGGTCGGGGCGTGAGGCGACATACCGCAGCGTGTCGACGGACCGACCGTCGCCGGCCGTGCCCGGGCGCCGCAGCAGTTCCTCGGGGCGCATCATCAGCAGCGCCGTCACCGTGGCCAGATAGCTGGCCGAGTTGAGCAGCGACACCGGTCCCGCACCGAACCAGGTGATCGCGAGACCGCCCAGTGCCGGCCCGAAGACGCGCGCCAGATTGAAGTAAGCGGCACTCAGGGCCGAGGCATTGGGCAGGAGGTCGCCGCCCACCATCTCGTGCACGAAGGACATCCGGGCCGGTGTCTCGATCGCGCTGACGACACCCAGGCAGAGGGCAAGGGCGCAGACGTGCCACACGCGAACGGCTCCGGTGAACACCAGGGGCGCCAAGGCCAGCGACAGCGCGGCCGCGGCGAGGTTGGCCACGAGGAGGATCAGACGCTTGTCGCCACGGTCGGCGAGCCGCCCCCCGTAAAGGGACAGGAACAGCATGGGCGCGAACTGGAGGGCGGTGACCACGCCGAGGACGGTGGCGGAGTCGTCGGTCAGGGACAGCACCAGCCAGTCCTGATTGACGACCATCATCCAGGTGCCGATGACCGAGACGAGCTGGCCCGTGAAGAACAGCCTGAAGTTGCGTACGGACAGGGAGCGGCCGATCCCTCTGAGCCGAGGCAGGGGGCCGGCAACCGGTGCGCGTCGCCGAGTCACCTCCTGGTTCATCCGCCGCCCTGTTCGCGGTGGGCGAGCAGTTCCTCCAGGAAGGCCAGGACGCGCAGATGATAGGAGCGTGCCGCCCAGCCGAGGCTGATGTTGTGCCCCGCGTCCGGCTGACGGTGCACCGTGACCGTGGCCGCCCGGAGATGGCCGACCATCTCCTCCAGGGCGTCGGTGTCGTGCCGCCACCAGTTCTCGAACTCGGCGAACGTGAACCTGACGGGCACCCGGACCCGGGCCGCGACGCCGGGGAAGATCTGCGACCACTGGCGCAGTTCCCGCAGCTCCGCCGGCGGCATGGGCGCCACGAGAGGACGGCTGTAGCGGAAGCTGTTGGGTGGATACAGCCGCAGGGGCCCCCAGTGCCACTTCCAGGACTCGCGGGCGAGATCGCCGGGCGGCTCCCGGAAGTCGACGGCGTAGCGGTGCCCGCAGCCCGAGATGTCGAGGCCGATGATCCGGCCGCGCCGGTCGTCGGCTGCGGCCGTCAACGCGACCTTGCCACCGAAGGAGTGCGCGACCAGCAGGAAGCCCTCGCCCACCGGAAAGCGCCGCGCGTAGTCGTCGAGCGCCGCGTGCAGGGCGGCCGACTGCTCGGCGAGGCTCTGCCCGTGCGGAATCTCATCGGCCGAACGTCCGTAACCGGGCCGGTCAAGGCTCAGCACCGAGAAGCCGAGGCTTGCCCCGAGCCTCAGCAGCGACACGCTGGGATGGGCCTGTCCGTCGAAGTAGCCGGCCGTCATTCCCCCGCCGTGCACAGCGACCACGACCGCCCTGGGCGCGGGGCCGGTCGGCTCGATGTGCAGTCCGGACAGGGTGATGCCTCCCGCGTCCAGCGTGATGTCGGTGACACCCGTCGTCCTGGCCGCGGACGTCGGCTCCGGGGCCGGAGTCTGCTGCCTTCTCACGGTCGTCTCCCTCTTCTCCCTCAGCTCCTGCGTGGTCATCGGTTCCGTCCTTCGCGTGTGTCCGGGTCGTGCACGGCCAGGCGTTGCAGGAGCGCACCCGGGGCTGGTACGGCGAGCAGCGCCGGATCTGCGACGCGCAGGCCGAGTGCCCCCACAGCCTCTCGTCGTGGCGCGACGGACGGCCGGGCATCGACGCCGGGATCACCTCCCCGGTGACCGCCTCCAGCCGGAAGAGGGTCGCCGACCCGCGGCACGAGCGGCGTGACGGCGCCCGCCTGACCCGCGCGCAGCGGGAGCCGTCGCGCCGCTCCACGCCGGCGTACGAGTGCGCCTGGTACGGGCGCGACATCGTCGTGGTCGACCGCTTCGCGCCCAGCTCGAGGCGGTGCGGAACCTACGGTCGGATCGCGGTGAAGCTGCCGCTCGACGTCCGTGGGGGGACGTGTGAGTGCGGCACGGTGCATGACCGTGACGTGATCGCGGCATGCAACGTCCGGGCCGCCGGGCCGGCGGCGTCTGCCTGTGGAGACGGTGTAAGACCTCAACGGGAGTCCTCCCGGACCGGGCGGTCCTCGGTGACGCAGGAAACCCAGCGGGCGACCGCTGGAAGCCCCCGCCCTTCGGGCGGGAGAGGAAGTCAAGCCGCGTACGGGCGTCGTCCGCGCGCCTGCCGGAGCGCGGCGGCCCACCACACCAGCTGGCCGAACATGGTCTTCACCGCCGCGTCGAGGCCCGGGGCGTCCCGTGGGTTGCCGTCCTCGTCGAACTGACCGCGCGGGTCGGCGAAGCTGACACCGTCCCGCAGGGTCGCGACGTGGAGTTCGGCGAAGATCTGCCGCAGTTGCTCGACCGCCCGCAGCCCGCGGGACCGGCCGCCGTACGAGACGAAGGAGACCGGCTTGCCGCGCCACTGCGTGGGGTGCCAGTCGATGACGCTCTTCAGGACGGCAGGGCAGCCGTGGTTGTACTCGGCCGTGACGACCACATAGGCGTCGGCCGCCTCGATCCGCGTCGCCACCTCCTCCAGCCGCTGCCGGACCGTGGCGGCGCGGGCCGGGGAGACCACCGGCGGCAGATCGGCCTCGACGGCATCGATCACGTCGACGCTGAACGCGCCGAACTGCTCCGCCTGCCGTGTCAGCCATCGGGCGACGACGGGGCCCGAACCGCTCTCCGGCGGACTGCTGGTGATCACTGCGAGACGTAGGGACTGTTCCGGCATGACTGTCCTCCCCTGGTATCGGGAATCGGTCCATTTCGGGTTCTTCCAAGGGCAGTTGCGCGGCCCGACGGGCAATCCACGTGATCTTCGGACTGCCCGGGCAGGGATGCGTGGCGGTCCGACGGCCACGGTGACGGAACGCGATCGTTCACCGTGGCCGTGCCCTCGCTGCCGGCCCGGTCGCGCATCAGCAGGAGCAGCCCGAGGGCCGCCGCAGCGGCTGCCGTCGCCACCAGCGCGAGCCCGACCGCACCGTGATGGAAGCCGTCGTCGAGGACGGCCACCCCGATCAGGGACGCGACGAGCGGGTTGACCAGCGTCGTGGTCACGAGGGGCACCGTGAGCCCGGCACGCCGGTACGCGGCCTGGGAGGCGGCCAGTCCGGCCACGGCGAGCACCGCCGTGAGGCACGCCCCTACCGACTCGGGGCCGACTGCGAGCTCCCCCCAGCCGGCCACGACCACTTTGACGTGTACGGAGGACACGCCGAACGCCACGCCGGCAGCCGCCGCGAGCACCGCGCCACGCACCTCCGCCCGTCGCACCACGGCCGCGGCAACAGCCAGCAGCGCCACGCCGCCGAGGCCCAGCCCGGCCATCACCGACTGGTCCGCGGCGGACAGAAGGACCCGCGGACCGGCGTCGACCAAACCGGTCAGCACCGCCAGACCCGCGGTGACGAGCCCGACCCCGGTCCACGCCGCACGCCCCGCCCGGCCACCGTGCCCCAGCGCCTCCAGCGGAAGGGCGAAGACCAGGGTGAGCGCACCGAGCGGCTGTACGAGGCTGAGTGGACCCCAGCGCAGCGCGAGCACATGGAGCAGGCCGCCTCCACTGTTCAGGGAGAGCGCGGCCCACCACAGCCCGGAGTGGAGTGTTCCGCGCACGGGCGCCTGCTGTGCCGCACCGGCGACCCGCTCCTGGAGCAACGCCCCCACGGCATAGCAGAACGCCGACACCAGGCACAGCAGCACGGACAGCCCCATGGCACTCATCGCCTGTTCAGTCCTTGATCTCGCAGATGGCGGCGCCGGAGCTGATGGACGCGCCGATCTCCGCGGACAGGCCCTTGATGGTGCCGGAGCGGTGGGCGTTGAGGGGCTGTTCCATCTTCATCGCCTCCAGGAC
>NZ_JBEXXQ010000071.1:0-48978 GCF_040630525.1 Streptomyces sp. NPDC005799 | reverse complement strand
ACGCTACGACCCGGACCCGGATGCAGCTCTCCGCCATCTGATCGAGCGACTGACCGCACACTGCAGCCCGGACTGCTCACTGGACGAGGCCGGCCGCACCCTGCTGGCCGACGCGGGCGGGCCTTCCCCCGTCGACGACATCGCGCTGCTCCTGGCCCGCATCCGCGCGGTGCCCTCGGAAGCCACCGCCGACTGGGAGTTCCCCGCCGAGCCCTCCATCGTCGCCGACGCCCGCGAGGCGGCCATGCGCCAACTGGACGCCTGGGGACTCGAGGAGGTCGCCTTCACCACCGAACTCGTCGTCAGCGAACTGGTCACCAACGCCGTCCGCTACGGCGGCGGTCCCATCGGCCTGCGTCTCATCCGTGACGCGGCGCTCATCTGCGAGGTCACGGACTCCAGCAACACCCAGCCGCGGCTGCGGCGCGCCCGCACCACCGACGAAGGCGGCCGCGGCCTCTTCCTGGTCGCCCAGCTCACCACGCGATGGGGCAGCCGCTACGGTCAGTCCGGAAAGACCATCTGGACCGAACAGAACCTCGCCCCCTCGGACGGCGCTGGACCGCCGACCCTGCTGTGGGACACCCTGAGCTGAGAGGTCCCAGCGGCGCGCGAGTCGCGCAGGATCACGACGAAGGTGAGACGGCCCGTGGCGTCCGATGTGACGCTGGTCGGCACCCCGTCGATCATGACCGTGACGGTCGGAACGCCCTGGAACAAGGCCGGCGTCGTGATGCGGGTCGATCCGCTGCCTGTGACGGTGAGTCCAGCGGCGCTGACGTCGTGCAGGTCCAGGAACTCCAGCGCCCGGTCGGGGTCAGCCGTGACCGACCAGCCGTACACGCCGAACTGCGGCTCGATGGACCGGTAGTCGAAGGTCACGGGGTCCGGGATGTCCTGGGAGAACCGACTGGCGAACCGGCTGAGGCTCTCGGTGATCTCCTGTTCGAACATGGCGGGGGTGTGACACCCACTGCTCTCCGACGATCGTCGCGCCGGCGACCGGCACGGTCCCGGCCACCGGCGGCAGGTCCCCGCTCGCGGCCGACGCCGATCCCGGCGTGAGGCCGGCGATCGTCCCAGCGGTGACACCGAGCGCCATCAGCGCGGCACGGGCCCCGATACCGCGGGGGAAACGGCGAAGCAGGTTCATACGGATCATCCTTCGCACTGAATCGGTTCGGAACTTGCGGGGTGACGTGTGGGGGCGCGAGTCAGTCGCGGCCGACTCGCGCCGCGGCCTACGGCGTTGTGTACAGGACACGGACTACTTCGCGGCGTCGGTGGGGAGTTCGCTCTGCCATTCCGGGTCGCGATGGCAGGCCACCGTCCGGCCGTCGGCCGTCGCGCGCGCCTCCGGTCGCGGTCGGCCGGCGAGAGCTAGGGCGACGTTGACACGCTGGGCCATGCGCCGGAGATCTGTGCCGTCCCCGCCTACCCCTTCGGGCACGGCCTCGGCTACACCGACTGAGAGTACGAGTCCGTCCAGGTGACCGGAACCACGGCCACCGTCCGGGTCCGCAACACCGGCTCCCGGCCCGGCCGCGAGACCGTGCAACTGTACGTCGCCCCCGTCGAGGACACGGTCCAGCGCCCCGCGCGCTGGCTCGCCGGCTTCGCCACGGTCGAGGCCGCGCCCGGCGAGACCGCTCAGGCCGTGGTCGAACTCCCCCGCCGCGCCTTCGAGACCTAGGACGACCAGAAGTCCACCTGGTCGCTCATCCAGAGCACATACGAGGTCCAGGCATCCCGCTCCCTCACCGACACCCGGCTGACGGCGCACCTGCGGGTGTGGGACCGTCGGCCGCCCGACTGGTGCGCCCCGGGGACGTCTCTCCTGACACCCGTTGCCGGGGCACACCACGCTCTGA
This sequence comes from Streptomyces sp. NPDC005799, assembly GCF_040630525.1. NCBI lineage: Bacteria > Bacillati > Actinomycetota > Actinomycetes > Kitasatosporales > Streptomycetaceae > Streptomyces > Streptomyces sp. NPDC005799. The sequence continues at coordinate 47,107 of NZ_JBEXXQ010000071.1, read as the reverse complement.
GGTCCACGGCCGGTTTCCCCCGGCCCCCGGCGATCAACCGGCGGACGGCGCCGCGCCGCTGGAAGCGGAGGGACATCGCCGCGGAGATTGTCTGCGGGCTCGCAGGGCTGCGGGGAAGTCGGTTCAGACCATGACAGCCTCTACGGCAGCAGCCCCCGGCGACGGGCGGTGACCACGGCCTCGAACCGCGTGTGGGCATCGAGCTTCCTCATGGCGTTGCGCAGATACGTCTTGACGGTGTCGGGCAGCAGCGACAGGCGTCTGGCGACTTCGGCGTTGCTGCACCCCAGCGCCACCTGTGCGAGGACGTCGACCTCCCTCGGCGAGAGCGGCGAGCCGTCGTCCGTCCGAGGTGCCGTACCGAGGCCGACCAAGCGCCCCGACGCCTTCAGGAGTCGTTCGCGCACGGCGTCGTCGCTGATGTCCTGAGCGATGACGCGGAGTTCCGCGTGCAGCTCGCGGACTTCCTCGGCGGCGATACGGCTCACCGGAAGGCCGCGGTCTGTCTCGGCGACCCGCTGGAACTCCATCCGGCGGTCGACCTCGTCCCGTAGAGCGATCTCCTCGGCCAACTGCCGCGACGCTTCGACAATGGCGTCCGTCGCCTGGTTTCCGAGGGGCGCGGTTCCACGGGAGGCTCCGTACAGCACTCCGCGCACCGCGCCCGACACCACCAAGGGGACGGCCACGATCGAGCGGATACCCTCCGCTGCGACGGCGGCATCGTAGTCGTGGGTGATGGAATCGGCGGACCGGTAGTCCGTGACGGCGACAGGGCGGCGCCTGGCCAGCACCTGACCGCCCAGACCGGCCCCCGGAACGACGTTGAGCCCGCGCATCGCCGTGGTCCGGGCGCCGAGGAACTGCAGAAGCTGCAGTGTCTCGCCGCGCACCTGGCCGCCGAAGACGACAGGTAGATCGGTACGCCGCTGGGTGAGCCGAAGGACATGTCGGAACGCGTCCCCGTCATCAGGTCTCATTATTTTGTCCGAATTTGCACCCATATACCTCTACCTCATTTCGGGGGTAGTCGGCCGATCGCGTAACCCGGAGCATAAGTCGCCGTAACGCCGCAGCAAAGCGCTGTCACGGCACGATTCGATGACACCCGAAATCCGCGCCCTTTCCGGCATACCAGGCACTCCTCATTAGCAGTCGCCATATCCAGGAGGTATCTCGTGTCGACAACATCGAGCGCGCCCAGCTACGCATCGGGGACTTACGAGAAGCCGTTGCTGGGTGACACGATCGGCGCGAATTTCGATCGTACGGTGCTGTCCTTTCCCGATCGGGATGCGTTGGTCGAGCGGGCCACCGGACGCCGTTGGACTTATGGGGAACTCGCGGCCGACGTCGACGCTTTGGCTCTCGGGCTGCTGGGGCTGGGTATCGGCAAGGGCGACCGGGTGGGCATCTGGGCACCCAACTGTGCGGAGTGGACGCTCACCCAGTACGCCACCGCGAAGATCGGCGCGATCCTGGTCACCATCAACCCGGCTTACCGATCCCACGAGTTGGAGTTCGTGCTGAACCAGGCCGGAGTCCGACTGGTCATCGCCGCGGAGAGATTCAAGACCTCCGACTACGCCGGCATGCTCGCCGAGGTCGGGCCGCGCTGTCCGGCACTGAAGCATGTGATCCTGATCGGCGATCGGGCCTGGAACTCCCTGATGACGGACGGGCGGCAGCGCGACCCGGCCGTGCTGGCCGAGATGCAGGCCACACTGAGCCCGGACGACCCGATCAACATCCAGTACACGTCGGGGACCACCGGCTTCCCCAAGGGCGCGACCCTGTCGCACCACAACATCCTCAACAACGGTTTCTTCGTCGGCGAGTTGTGCCACTACACCGAGAACGACCGCGTCTGCATTCCCGTGCCCTTCTACCACTGCTTCGGCATGGTGATGGGGAACCTCGCATGTACCAGCCACGGCGCGGCCATGGTGATCCCGGCGCCGTCGTTCGAGCCGAAGGCCACTCTGGCCGCGGTGGCCGCCGAGTCGTGCACGTCGCTGTACGGCGTACCGACCATGTTCATCGCGGAACTGACCGACCCTGACTTCGGATCCTTCGACCTGTCCAGCCTTCGTACCGGGATCATGGCGGGCTCGCCCTGCCCGATCGAGGTGATGAAGGAGGTCATCGGGCGCATGGGCATGACCGAGGTGTCCATCTGCTACGGCATGACGGAGACATCACCGGTGTCGACCCAGACGCGCCGGGACGACTCGGTGGACCGCCGCGTGTCGACCGTCGGCGCCGTCGGTCCGCATCTCGAGGTCAAGGTGGTCGACCCCCACACGGGACTCACGGTCCCCCGCGGCGAACCCGGGGAGCTGTGCACCCGCGGCTACTCGGTCATGCTCGGGTACTGGGGAGAGCCGGAGAAGACGGCCGAGGCCATCGACGCCGGACGCTGGATGCACACCGGTGACCTGGCGGTCATGGACGAGGACGGCTACGTCAGCATCACCGGCCGGATCAAGGACATGGTGATACGCGGCGGGGAGAACCTGTACCCGCGCGAGATCGAGGAATTCCTCTACACCCACCCTGACGTTCTCGACGTTCAGGTCATCGGGGTCCCCGACCCGAAGTACGGCGAGGAACTGATGGCCTGGATCCGAATGAAAGAGGGCGCCGAGCGGCTGACCGCCGACGCGGTGCGCGAATTCTGTGCCGGCCGGCTCGCCCACTTCAAGATTCCACGTTACGTGCATGTGGTCGACGCATTCCCCATGACCGTGACCGGCAAGATCCGCAAAGTGGAGATGCGGGAGGAAGCGGTACGCCTGCTGAACCTGCATTCGTAGGTGATGGGCCTTTCGCAGTCGTGGCGCGACCTGGAAACGGGTCGCCGACGACACCGAAGGTTCTCAGATGAACTTCTGGACGACCAGCAACTGTGCGATCTTCGAGCCGACACCCCCCTCGACCTGGATCCTCTCCCCGCCCCGGCTCCGGTGGCCTCGGCTGCGAGAAGGTCAAGGTCGTCTCCGCGTTCGCATGTGCCGATGCCCGCACCGGCCAGCCGCGACGGTCCGATGACCTCAGGCAACACCCGGCGGTCTGCACCGCGCGTCGCGGCCCATCGCGACGATCGTGTCTACCGACGCCTTGCCCGGACTCCGAGGTTTCCCGGTCGAGAGTGTGGTCTCCTGCTGCAAGTCTCCGCTCGGGAGAGGCGTCCTGCACCCGCCTCACCTACGCGGTGTCAGGTGCAGGAACGCAGGGCTGGGGCAAGCTCTCGCCACTGTTCGAGCGGGGCGGTCGTCCCGGGCGGCGGCAGGACCTGTACGGCGACGTGATCGGCGCCGGCGTCGAGGTGGGCCTGGACCCGGGACGTGAGCGCGTCCACATCACCCCATGGGACAACGGCGTCGATGAGGCGAGCGGTGCCGCCGTCCTCGAAGTCGTCATCGGCGAATCCGTGCTTCTTCAGCTCGTTGCGATAGCTCGGAAACCGCAAATAGAACTGTGCGTAGTCCCGTGCGATCGCACGGGCACGCTCAGGATCGGTCTCGAGAACGACCGCCTGCTCCGGGCACAGCAGTCCGTCCGGTCCCAGCACGGCCCGGGCCGCTGCGGTGTGCTCGGGCACGACGAAGTAGGGGTGGGCCCCCGCGCTTCGCCGACCTGCCAGCTCGAGCATCTTCGGTCCGACGGCCGCGAGGATCCGTGGCGGTGTGTGGGCGGGAGCGGGCGACTGGTACTGAACCTCGTCCATGGCGTCGAGGTAGGAGGCCATCCGCTTCAGCGGACTGCTGTAGACGTGCCCCCTCATGCCTTCGACGATGGCCGGTTGACTCACCCCCATGCCCAGCAGGAAGCGTCCGTCGAACGCCTCGGCCAGTGTCAGCTGGCCCGCCACCATCGCCGGGGCGTCACGAGCCCAGATGTTGGCGATTCCCGTCGCCACGACCATACGGCTGGTGGCGCCGAGGAGGATCGAGGCGTTCACGAAGACCTCGCGGCGCAGGCCTTCGGAGATCCACAGCGCCGGGTAGCCCAGTTCCTCCAGTTCCTGGACCACGTCAAGGGCCGCCGAGGCCGGCAACCTGTCGAGCGCCTGACTCCAGAGGCCTACCCGGCCCAGGGCCCGACCCGAATCGACTCCCAGATCGTTGCGAACCGGTGTACCAGATGACGGCACTGCGTTCTCCTCCCGCGCCGCGTGGTCCTGCCGGTCACCACTCCCTTGCGAGCGGTGACCGTCACTGACAGGTCAGCCCATCAACCGTGTCGCCGCGTCGACGACGTCCGCGGGGGTGGGCAGGAAAGGAAGACCCGAAGGGGCGTAAGGGGCTGGGGTATAGGCCGCGCCCAGTCGCTTGACCGGTGCGAGAAGCTCCCCGAACGACTCCTCGGTGATCCTTGCCGCGATCTCCGCGCCGGGACCGCAGAACGTCGTGGCATCGTGCAGCACGATCGCGCGGCGCGTCCGTTCCACCGACTGGAAGACGGTGTCCCAGTCCAGCGGCACAAGGGTGCGCAGGTCGATGACCTCCAGCGAGATCCCGTTCGCCGCCGCCTGCTCCGCGGCCTCCAGCGCCGTATGGACGGCCGCCCCGTAGGTGATCACCGAGACATCACCGCCGGCGCGCTTGACCGCCGCTTCCCCCAGGGGAATACGGTACTCCCCCACCGGAACGTCGTCCTTCTGGCTGAAGACCATGGCGAAGTTCTCGATGAACAGACAGGGGTCGTCGTCAGCGATGCAGGAAGCCAGCAGACCCTTGGCCTCGATCGCGGTCGACGGCATCACGACCTTGATGCCGGGAGTGTGCATGAACCACGCCTCGAGCGACTGGGTGTGCTGCGCCCCGAAGCGTTGCATGCCGATGCAGGTCCGGATGGTCAGCGGCACCGGCGAGGCGCCGCCTGACATGTACCGGAGCTTGGCCGCGTGGTTGACGATCTGGTCCATGGCCACGGTGGTGAAGTCCATGTACATGACCTCGGCGACGGGACGGTAGCCACCGAGTGCCGCCCCGATCGCGGCCCCGACTATGGCCTGTTCCGCGATCGGCGTCGCCCGCACGCGGGCGGTCCCGTACTTCGTGGACAGGCCCTTGGTGACCTTCAGGACGCCGCCGGCGGGGTCGGCCACGTCCTCTCCGATGACGATCACCTTGTCGTCGTGCTCCATGGCCAGGTCCAGCGCCGAGTTGAGCGCGACCGCCATGGTCATCCGGGTGACCTGCTGGTCGACTGCCGTTGTCACAGCCCCTGCACCACCTTCTCGTCGGCGAAAACATCGGTGAACCGCTCGGACTGCGGCGGGAACGGCTCTTCGACGGCCTTGCTGAACGCCGCGTCGACCTCGGAGGCGATCTCTTTGTCGATTGCCTCCAGTTCGGCGTCCTGGACGACACCGTCCTCGCCCAGCCTGCGCCGGAAAACGGGGACCGGATCCCGCTCCATGGCTTGCGCCAGCCTGTCCTTCGGGACATAGGAATAATCCGAGACGCCGGAGTGCCCGGTGAGCCGGTAGGTGACCACCTCGATGAAGGTGGGGCCGCCACCCCGCCGAGCCCGCTCGACCGCGCCGCGCACCTCCAGGGCGGTGGCGACCGGATCGAACCCGTCGACCCGTGCCGACGCCATCGCGTAGGCGCTCGCGCGGCCCGCCAGATCGGTGGACGCCGCGTACTCGGCGATCGGGGTGTGCTCGCCCCACTGGTTGTTCTGGCACACGAAGATCACTGGAAGCTTCCACAGGCTCGCCATGTTCATGGACTCGTGGAACGCCCCGATGGATGTCGCGCCGTCCCCGAACGTGGTGACGACCACGCGGTCGCTGCGGTCGAGTTGCGCGGCGACTCCCAGCCCTACCGCGATCGGGATACCGGACCCCACGATGCCGGTGCTCGTGACGAAGCCGGCGGCCTGGTCCTGCAGGTGCATCGCCCCGCCCTTGCCCTTGGACGCTCCGGTCAGCCGCCCGTAGATCTCGGCCACGAGGGCGTCCAGCGACGACCCCTTCGCCAGGGCGTCTCCCAGATTCCGGTAGGTGGAGACCAGTTGGTCCACCGGCCGCAGGTTCAGGCCGACTGCGGCGCACGAGCCCTCAAGGCCCCGCACCGGATAGGTGGCCGCCTTCAGGCGGCCGGCCCGGACCTCCTGGTTGATGCGCAGATCCACCTCGGCGATGAGCCGCATCGAGCGATAGAGCCGAATCAGATCCGCTCGAGGTAGGGAACTCAGCGCAGAGCCGGTCTCGGACATCGTGTTCGTCACCTTCTGCTCCCATGGATGCTGGGGCGCGCAGGGCCCTGAGGACAGGCCCTTGCGACTCCAGGTCGCCGTGGCCCAGGTGTTCACGCCCTGGTCGGCCGTGTCTGGGGACTGCTCCGGGGTGTCGCCCGCGGTCGGGCGGTACAGGAACGCGGCACGCGCCTTGGCCGAACTTTATGCATGCAATTTAGCATGCGAAGCGTGAGGCGGAAAGGTGTCGGGCAATCCCGAGCGGGACAGCCCCGGCATGGCGCGGCCCGGCGTAGCAGTTTCCGCACCCGCGGACTGAACCCCTGCACCGCGATCGTCATACATCCGCGAGGGTGGTCATGCACGAAAAACCCAGCATCCTGGAGGCATAGCCGCTCCGAAGCCTGACCCCTTAGCCACATGCCATAATGCATGTCAAGGCGAGGCGCGGGGTTCACCGTAGGTCTCGCGATCAAGCCTCTGGCGCGGCGTCTGACTCTCGGACCACAACGACGACGGGATGGTCATGTCATGGCGACGCTGGGAATCATCGGAAGCGGCAACATCGGCTCAGCGGTGGCCCGGCTGGCGGTCGGCGGCGGAGAGACGGTGGTCGTGGCCAACCCACGCGTGGCCGGAAACCCTGGGCGACATCGTCGCGGAACTGGGTCCGACGGCCTCGGCCGACACCGGGCTGTTGACGGACAAGATCGTCATCGACATGAGCAACTACTACCCGTCACGGGACGGTCGGATCGCCGAGCTCGATGCCGAGGAGAAGACGACAAGCCAACTGGTCCTCGGCTGGATGGGCGAGGTCCGTCTTGTGAAGGCTTTCAACAACATCCTGGCGCACCACATCCCCAGCCGGCCCGCCCGGCCGACGCGGTGGACCGGACGGCGCCGCCAGTCGCCTCCGACGACGATGAGGCCAAGGCGGTCGCGGCCGCGCTCATCGAGCGGCTCGGGTTCGACGCCGTCGACGCGGGCCCACTCTCCGAGAGCTGGCGGTTCGAGCCCGAGGCGAAGGCGTACACCCGCGTGTACCTCGCCGATCGGCAGGTTCCAGCGGGGAGCATGCTCGAAGCGCCTGTGGCTCCCGTATCGGCGGACGCGCTGCGCTCCGCACTGGCAGCCGCCACGCGCGTGCGGGTGGCGGGACGGGTTTTCTGACCGCCTTTCCCAGCGAACTCCGTCCGAGGGTGCGTCGAGGCGACTGTAGACTTTGCGACGGACCATGTTGGCGACACTGTTGCATGTCAATTCGGCGATTCGGAGTTCGATGGTGGCAACGAGCGTAAGGGCAGATGCCGACCCTCTCCTCGACTCGCTCTATGAGCTCATCCGTACGGGAGAACTGTCACCGGGTCAGCGTGTCGACCAACGCGCCATGTCCGAGCGTCTCGAGGTCAGCCGGACTCCGTTGCGTGAAGCGCTGCGCGCTATGGCGACCGACGGGGTCCTCGTCCGTACCCCCAACGCCGGCTACGAGGTCGCGAAGCTCAGCGCCGCGGACCTGTTGCAGTACTACTCGATCCGCACCTTCCTGGAGACGGAAGTGCTGCGTTCGCTGGTCTGGCCCGACGCCGAGCAGTTGGCGGCCTTGAAGGAGGCCAACGAGGAGTGCCGCGCCGCCGCGAACGACGTCACCATCGACCGGCTCGTCTCCAGCAACCGCACATTCCACCTGATGATGTTCTCCTGGTCGCCCCTCACCGTCATGTACAAGGAGATTCTGCGGGTCTGGCGGGTCTCGGAGCCGTATCGGGTTCTTCACCTCTCCAATCCCGACAGACGTCGTCGTGTCGCCGCCGACCACGACAAGATGATCGCGGCCATCGAGGCTCAGGACGCCAAGAAGCTGGTCCGGCTCATGGACGAGCATCGGGGAAGGTCGCGGAACCTCCTGCAGGACATGCTCGGTTCGGCCATCACGCCCGCACTCGTGTCCCTCCCCCAGGACAGCCGGCGGGCTCGTCAGAGTTCCTGAGTGGACGTACCAGCGGACCGCTGACATGTTGACCATCCAATCGCACGCAAAATAGCATGCATTATTACAGCGTGCAGAGAGGGTGGACTATGTCGATCCCCAAAGCCCAGGGTTTCACCTTCGATCCGATTCGGATGGTGAAGAGGGTCCGCGATCGCTACGAGACGACGCGGAACCCACGCCACAGGCACATGCTGGAGCAGGTGCTCGAGCACCTCGAGGGCGAGGTCGAGTTCGACCTCGACCGGCTCATGAACGCTTACCCGGTTCCCGAGCCGAGCTACCGGGTATGGCATGACGGCGCCGACGTCGGCCCCAAGGGCCGCCAGGCCGTGCGGGACTGGTACGCGGGACATCTGCGCGCACGCGGCCTCGTCCTGCAGTACGACATCGAGACGATCGTGGTGGACGACCGGACGGTTGTGACAGACGGCTACATGTCCGCCGTCCTGCCCGGACAGAACATCAGGGATCGCGGGGTGCCGGACGCCGACCCGGCGAGGGTCTACCTCAAGCGGTTCCGCAACTGCATCCTGTGGCCGTTCGACGAAGCCGGCCGGCTCATCGGCGAGGAGTTCCACCTCAGCGGCAACCTCGGCGCCTCCGACCTCTGGGTCCTGGAGGACGCGGATGTGCCCCAGGAGTTCCACCGGCTGACGGAGGCAGCCGAGGCCTTCGAGAAGAAGTCGGCCAGCCTGCCATGATCACAGCAGCCCGTATCGCTCCGGGGCGTTGAGCTCGAGTCTGCGCCGAACCCCTTCCAAGGTGTCCGCCTCCACCGTGACCACGAGCTGGGTCACCCCGGCCCGCCGGTACCGCTCGACCAGTTCCGTGGAAAGGCGCGCGCGGGGGGTCACCGTGATCTCGAACCCGGTGAGGTCTCGGCCGAGTGTCTCCGCATGCTGGAAGATGGCCGTTCTCGCCTCCGCCGCCTGCTCCGGGGTGTGTCCGAAGCCGTACCAGCCGGAGCCGAGTTCGGCGGCGTCCTTCAACGCCGTGGGCGTCGTGCCCCCGAGGACGAGTGGAGGGCCGTCGGGGCTGATCGGACGCGGATGGGCGTCGATGCCGCCAAACGTCACGAAGTCTCCGTCGAAGACGGGTTCCTTCATCGTCCACAGCGCCTTCAGAGCCTGGAGGTGTTCCCGGAACCGGGCGCGTCGGCGGTCCGTGGGAACGCCCATGGCCTGGTATTCGACCGTCAGGTAGCCGACGCCCACGCCGAGGACCAGGCGCCCGCCGGAGAGGACGTCGACGGTCGCCGCCTCCTTGGCGAGCTGGACCGGTTGCCGCAGCGTGGCCACCACGATCCCGGTGCACAGCTGGATGCGTTCGGTGTGGCCGGCGAGGTAGCCGAGGGTGACCAGGGGGTCGGCCATGGGCCAGTCCGGGTCGAGGGGAGGTTTGTCCTGCCGGGGACTCGGCAGGACGAGATGCTCCCCGGTCCACAGCGAGTGGTAGCCGAGTCCTTCCGCGTACGCGGCCACCTCGCTCGCCTGGCGGGACACCATCCCGCCGACGTTCGCCCCGAAGAATCCCAGCTTCATGTGACGCCCCTTGTGCATCTCGCGCCGCCCGCTTTCGGGAAGCGATCCGACTGGCCGTCGCGGCCCGTCATCCGGCGCACTGCCCGCGCTGGTCGAATCGGCGCCCCAGGTACTCGGACGCGATCCTGATCCGTTGCATGGCGGGGGTGCCCCCGGCCAGGGCCCACCCGTGCGCGTCCCTGTGCAGCCGTTCGACCTCGTACTCCTCGGAGTAGCCGTAGCCGCCGTGCAGTTGGATGGCGAGATCGGAGACCTGCTTCGCCATCTGGTTGGCGAAGAGCTTCGCCACCGAGGCTTCCAGCGCGGCCGGTGCACCGGTTCCCGCGTTGACCGCGGCGCGTGCGATCAGCAGCCGCGCGGCCTCGACCTGGACCACCATGTCCGCGAGGGCGGACTGGACCGTCTGGAACTCCGCGATCTCCCGGCCGAACTGGCGGCGTTCCTGGATGTAGCGGGCGGTGCGGTCGAGCGCGGTCTGGCCGACGGCGAGCGACATGGTCGCGTTGCCCAGACGCTCCACGGAGAACGCGGTGAAGAGCTTGCGGAACCCGCCCTTCGGGACGATCACGTCATCGAGCGGGACGCGGACGTCCGACAGGAACATGTCGGCGGAACCTATGCCCCGAAAGCCCATCAGGTTCTCCTGGGGCCCGAAGGTCAGGCCAGGCGTGTCGCGGTCCACCAGCACGGCGCCCATTCCGGCGGACCCCTTCTCGGGGCCGAAGCGGACGTAGACGAGGTACTTCTCGGAGAATCCCGCGCCCGAGCACCAGCGTTTGGTGCCGTTGAGCACCACCTGGTCACCCTCGATCCGGGCGGTGGTCGTCGCGTCCGTGGCCGCGGATCCCGCGTCGGGTTCGGAGATGGACACGGCGATCGTCGTCTTCCCACTCGCCACTTCGGGCAGGATGCGCTTGCGCTGCTCCTCCGATCCGAACAGGTCGATCACCCTTGCCGGACCGGTCGACGCTTCGAACACCGGCCAGGCGGCGACCGGGCTCGCCTTGGCCAGCTCCTCCAGAACGATGAGGGCGTCGATCAGCGGGCGGCCACCACCGCCGAACTCCTCGGGCAACGTCAGGGCCAGCAGCCCCAGGTCGGCGAGCCGCCTGCGCTCAGCGTCCGGCAGGTGCACCCGTCCGGCGTCCCACTCACGAGCCCGAGGCGCGTACTGCTCGGCGGCCACCTGCGCCGCCAGCGCCCTCAGGTCGCGCTGCTCCTCGGTGAGCTCCCACATATGTCCTCCTGATGTCAGGCCTGGCGCGGCCTCTTGGCTTCCGGCGAGCGTCATACCGCTCAGGTCCTATGAAGGAAGGGACGGAGCGTGTCGAGGACGCGCGGGTCGTCGATGGTCGACGGCACCGGCTCGTCCGCGCCGTCCGCGAGCCCGCGCATGGTCTTGCGCAGGATCTTGCCCGAACGGGTCTTGGGCAGGGCCGGCACGATCGCGATGTCCTTGAGGGATGCGACGGCACCCAACTGGTCGCGCACCATCCCGACCAGTTCGGCGCACAGCTTCTGGGCGTAGTCGTCGCCGCTGGTGTCGACGTCCGCCTTGAGGACCACGAAGCCCCGCGGTACCTGTCCTTTCAGCTGGTCGTTCACGCCGATCACGGCGCACTCGGCGACGTGCGGGTGGGACGCGAGGACCTCCTCCATCCCACCGGTGGACAGGCGGTGCCCGGCGACGTTGATGACGTCGTCGGTGCGCCCCATGACGTACACATAGCCGTCGGCGTCGATCCGTCCGCCGTCGCCTGTGAGGTAGTAGCCCTCGTACGCCGACAGGTACGACTTGATGAAGCCTTCGTCGTCCTTCCACAAGGTGGGCAGCGCCCCGGGTGGCATGGGCAGCTTCACGGCGATGGCCCCATCCTCGCCGGGCGGCATCGGCCTGCCGCCGGCGTCGAGGACCTGTACGTCCCAGCCGGGCAACGGGAGCGTCGGCGACCCGGGCTTGATCTCGAGGAGCTCGATCCCGGCCGGGTTGGCGACGATCGGCCACCCGGTCTCGGTCTGCCACCAGTGGTCGATGACCGGGATCCCGAGCAGCTCCGACGCCCAGCGGTGCGTCTCCGGGTCCAGCCGCTCGCCTGCGAGGAACAGGTACTTCAGGGAGGAAAGGTCGTACCGCCGGGCGTACTCGCCTGCCGGGTCCTCCTTCTTGACCGCCCGGAAGGCGGTGGGAGCGGTGAACATGGTGCGTGCTCCGTGCTCGGAGATCACGCGCCAGAACTGCCCGGCATCGGGGGTGCCGACGGGCTTGCCCTCGTAGAGGATCGTCGTCGCCCCGGCCAGCAACGGCCCGTACACGATGTACGAGTGACCGACGACCCAGCCGACGTCGGACGCGGTGAAGATGGTCTGGCCGGCGCCCACGTCGTAGACGTTGTGCATCGACCAGACCAACGCCGTCGCGTAGCCGCCGCAGTCGCGCACCACGCCCTTCGGTTTGCCGGTGGTGCCCGACGTGTACAGCACGTACAGGGGGTGGGTGCTCTCGACCGGCACGCAGTCCGCCGGTTCCGCCGACGCCATCGCCTCGGCCCAGTCGACGTCGTCGGGCCCCATCGTGGCCTCGGCCTGGGGGCGTTGCAGGATCACGCGCTTGCCGGGTGTGTGCCTAGCCAGTTCGACAGCACGGTCCAGCAGGGGCTTGTACTCGATGACCCGCTTGCCCTCGATGCCGCAGGACGCCGAGACGATCACGGCCGGTTCCGCGTCGTCGATGCGGACCGCCAGTTCCTTCGCGGCGAACCCGCCGAACACCACCGAATGCACCGCCCCGAGCCGCGCACAGGCCAGCATCGCGACGACCGCCTCGGGCACCATCGGCATGTAGATGATCACCCGGTCGCCTTTGTGCACCCCGAGGTCGCGCAACACACCGGCGAACCGCGCCACGTAGTAAAGCAGTTCCCCATAGGTGTAGGTCTGCGTGTGCCCGGTGACCGGGGAGTCGTAGATCAAGGCGGCATGATCGCCGTGCCCGTCATTCACGTGCCGGTCCAGGGCGTTGAACGCGACACTCAGCTCACCGTCGGGGAACCAGCGGTAGAAGGGTGGGTTCGCGTCGTCGAGTGCCTTCGACGGGGCCCGGTGCCATGCGAGGCTGTCCGCCGCGTGGAGCCAGAAGCCCTCCCGGTCCGCCATGCTCGACCGAAAGACCTCCTTATACGTGGCTGCTTGGTCCACTGTTCGCCTCACTCCCTGGTCGATGGAACGGTCGCTCGCCCGTGGGTCATGACTGCACAACGAAGCGCAGGACGGGGGCGGCGCCGACGTTGTCGAAGCGTGCCGTGACGCGGCTGCCAATGGCGACATCCAAGACAGGACCGCCGTCGGCCGTGATGACGTTCGTCAACACACGTGGCCCTTCCTCGAGTTCGACGTACGCCAGCACATACGGCGAGGCCTTCGCGAAGGCACCTTCTCCCCGGTACACGACGGTGTGGCTGTACACGACGCCGTTGCCGGCGACCGTCTCCCAGCGGACCTCGCTGCCTTGGTGGCGAGGGCAGAAGGGGCGGGGCGGCCAGAGGAACGCTCCGTCCTCGGCGCACCTCGCGAGGGTCAGCCTGTTCTCGGCCGCGCCCTCCCAGTACGCCTCGATGCCGGGTTCGACGGTGAACGCCACATCGGGCCACGCGTGCGATCCGCCGTCGCTCATGAGTCCTCCTGGCCGAGGATGAGGGTGGCACTGCCCATGCGCGTGCCGAGCCAGCCGCCCGTGCCGTGGACCAGCGCCACGTCGCAGTCCGGGATCTGTACCGCCGGGGCTGCCTCGCCCCGGAGTTGTCGTACCGCTTCGATGGTGCGCGTCATCCCGCCGCGGTTCGCGGGATGGTTGTTGCACAGGGACCCGCCGTCGGTGTTGAACGGCAGTGCGTCGCCGGCTCGCAGCGTGCCGTCGGCGACGAAGCGTCCGCCGTCGCCCTTCGCGCAGAAGCCGAGGTCCTCCAGCGTCATGACGACCGTGATGGTGAAGGAGTCGTAGATCGAGACGTAGTCGATGTCGGCGTGGGTGACGCCTGCCTCGGCGAAGGCACGAGGTCCGGACCATACCGCGCCGGTGTGCGTGAGGTCGGTGCGCCCCAGGTCCGTGTGTTTCACGGCCTCCCCGGCTCCGAGCACCTTGACGGCCCGGCGCGACAGGCCCGCCGCGACCTCCGGCGAGACCACCACCAGCGCTCCGCCTCCGTCGGTGACGACACAGCAGTCCATACGGTGCAAGGGGTCGGCGATCATCGGGGATTCCAGGACCTCCTCGACCGTCACCGGCTTCGAGAGGAACGCCCGCGGGTTGTGCTGCGCGTGCGCGGCGGCGGCGACCTTGACCTCGGCGAGCTGCGCCGGCGTGGTGCCGAACTCGTACATGTGCCGGCGTGCCGCGAGCGCGTAGGAGGCGGCGTTGCTGTGTCCGTAGGGCGCCTCGAAGGGATGAGCGGGACCGGTGGACGGGGGCGTTCGGCGTCCGGCGGACCGGGGGCGGCCGCCCATCGTGATCAACGCGACGGTGCACTTCCCCGCGGCAATGGCCTGGGCCGCATGGCTCACCTCGGCCACGTAGGTCGAGCCGCCCAGGTCCGTCGAGTCAATGTGCCTGGCGGCGAGCCCCAGATGGTCCGCCATCGCCAACGGTCCCCCGGGCGCGTCCCCGGAGCAGAAGTACCCGTCGACATCCTCCAGTCGCAGACCCGCGTCGGCGAGCGCGCCAAGGGCCGCCTCGACATGGATCTGCGCCGTGGAGGTGTCCGGCAGGACGCGCCCGGGGTGTTCGTGGGCACCCACAATGAAGGCCGCACCACGAAGGGTCATCGGGCACTCCTTGCGACAGCGGGATCGGCGGTGTTCACGTGCGGGGACCGCCAGCTACGTAGATCACCTGGCCGTTGATGAAACCCGCGTCCTCGCTCGCGAGGAGCGCGATCGCGTTGGCGATGTCGACGGGCTGGGCAACCCTGCGCATCGGGTTGCGCTTCTCTGCGGCGGCCTTGAAGGCGTCGAAGTCGATGCCCTGCCGTTCGGCAGTCTGCCGGACCATGTCGGTGTCGACGAAACCAGGGGCGACGGCGTTCACGGTGATGTTGAACTGGCCGAGTTCCAGCGCGTGCGTCTTGGTCATGCCCTGGATTCCGGCCTTCGCCGCCGAGTAGTTGGTCTGCCCGCGGTTGCCGAGTGCCGCGACGCTGGAGAGGTTCACGATCCGTCCCCAACGGTTCTCCACCATGGAGGCCTGGGCGGCCCGGGTGAACAGGAACGTGCCCTTCAGGTGGGTGTCGATGACCGTCGTCCAGTCGTCGACGGTCATCTTGAACAGGAGGTTGTCCCGTAGCACCCCGGCGTTGTTGACCAGTACCCCGATCGGTCCGAGTTCGCCGATCGTGCGCTCGACGGCGGCGGCCACCTGATCGGGGTCGGAGACGTCGCAGCCGACTGCGGTGGCCTTGCCGCCGTCGGCGATGATGCCCGACGCCACCGACTCGGCCTTGTCTCCGGCGAGATCGACGACGGCGACCGCGGCGCCCGCCGCCGCCAGTCGCTGCGCGGTGGCGGCCCCGATGCCCTGGGCGGCACCCGTGACGACCGCTACGCGACCGGTCAGGTTCACCATTGCTCTCTCCTCTGCGGCTTGTTGCTATGACCCGCTCTGCCCGTGCTCACCGGAAGTCGAACCGCCCTTGGTCCAGCACGGTCCGCCCTGTCTCGTCCTTCGTCCTGAACCGGACCCCGACGTCGTCTGCCCACGTCTCCGTCCGTAGTCGCTCGCCCGGATGTACGGGACGGCTGAATCGCGCGTACATGGTGTGGAACCGGGACACCTCCCCCTTGCACAGCTCGCCGACCAGGGCGCGGTGAACCACGCCGTAGGTGCACAGACCGTGCAGGATCGGCCGGTCGAAACCCGCCCGGGCCGCGAAGGCCGGATCGGAGTGCAGGGGGTTGCGGTCCCCGCTGAGGCGGTACAGCAGCGCCTGGTCGGGTCTGGTCGGCGTGGTGACGACGGTGTCCGGCTCGGTGTCCGGTTCGCTCCATCCCGACATGGGATCGGGGGGCCCGCCGAACCCGCCCGCTCCCCGGATGAAGTAGCCGAGCCGGCTGCGCCACAGCTGCTCGCCCGTTTCGGCGTGCGAGGCACTCGTGGAGATGACGACGAGCGCGCCCGAGCGTTTGTCGTGGATTCCCTCGAGCCGCGCCTCGACAAGTGCGGCGCCCTCGGGAGGGATCGCCGCGGTCATCTCGATCCGCTGGTCGGCGTGGAGGAGCTTGGCCCGGTCGAACTCGCCGAGGGGTATGCGCCGCAGGAGGCCGCTCTGGGCGAGCACGATGCCGAAGGTGGGGAGGACCTGTTGGGCGACGCCGGCGGTGTTCTCCGTCGTCAGACTGAGGTCGTCCGCGGGGTCGGCCTGGCCGGCGCCGACGCCGAGTGCGTAGAGGATCGCGTCCTTGTCGGTCCAGTTCACCGTGAACGGTTCCGCCCGGAAACCGACCGCGTCGAGGTTCAGCTCCATGGGTCAGTGCCCCGAGTACTTGGGTGCGCGCTTGTACTGGAACGCGCTGATCCCCTCGAGGAGGTCCTGCGAGCTCATCGTCTGCGCCTCGTAGGCGAAGGACAGCTCTAGTACCTCCTGGGCGCGCAGCCGCATCACGTGATTGAGGGACCGTTTCGTGCCCTGGACCGCGAGCGGCGGCAGCGCGGCGATCCGGTCGGCGAGCGCACGGGCGGTGGGCAGGACCTCCTCGGGAGTTTCCACGAGGTCCGACACCACACCGAGCGCTGCGGCGTCCTCGGCGAGCAGCGGGTCGCCCGTCAGCAGATGGCGCTTGGCCTTCACCATTCCCATCGCGGCCGGCCACATCACCACGCCGCCGTCCCCGGCGACCAGTCCGATGGCCACGTGTGAATCGACGATGCGGACGCCGCGCGCGGCGACCACGGCGTCACAGGCCAGAACGATCGTCGAGCCCAGACCGACGGCGTGTCCGTGCACGGCAGCCACCACGGGCACCGGTAGGTCGAACAGGGCGTCGATGAGCCGACGGCCCGCGTCGGTGCCGCGCTGGATGGCGGCGATGTCGCCATGCTTGCTCTTCAGCATCTCCATGTCGCCGCCGGCGGAGAACACCCTCCCCTCGGCGCCCAGGACGACGCACCGTGTGGAACCGTCCTTCGCCACGGAGTGGATTGCGTCGACGAGTGCGTCACGAAGACAGTCGTCGACACGGTTGAGCAGCTCGGGACGCGACAACATGATCTCGGTCCGCCCGTTGTCATGGGCCGTCACGTCGATCGGGGATGTGCTCATGGGACTCCTAGCGCAGGACGCCGTCGGCGCGCAGTTGTTCGATCCGCCGCGGATCAACCGCGAGCAGTTCCTCGAGGACGTCGTCGGTGTCGGCGCCGAGCAACGGCGCCGGCGCTGCCCGTCCCCCGGTCCTGCCGCCGAACTTCCAGGGGACCACATAGACGTCGGTGTCGCCCAGGTACTTGTGGGGGACGCGGACGGTGAGCTCACGTTCCTTCGCCCAGGGCGAGCGGGACATGTCCTCGAACGAGGCGACGGGGGCCGCCGGTATATCGGCCTCGAGCAGCGTCTCGACGAGTTCGTCCCGGTCGTGGCCCGAGGTCCAGTGGGCGATCGCCGCCTCCAGCTCGGGTCGACTTCGCAGTCGTTCGCCGCTGTCGGACCAGCGCGGGTCCGCGGCGAACGGGGCGTCCGACGCCGCCGCGACGAAAGCCGGCCACTGCTCGTCGCGGACGCTGAGCGCGATCCACCGGTCGCCGCCCTTGCACGGGAAGTGGCCGTGCGGGGCGAACCGCGGATGGGTGTTGGCCGGCACCGGGATGTTCGCCTCGATCTGGCCTTGGGCGATCGGAGCCGGCAGCACGCACAGCAGGGCCTCGATCTGCGACAGGTCGATCCAGCTGCCCCGCCCGCTGCGGCGTCGGCGGATGAGCGCGGCGAGCAGGACGGTGAGCGCGTGTCCGGCGGCGTTCGGATCACCGAGAGCGGGTGACAGGCTGCCGACGATGTTGTGTTCGTCGTAGCCGATCAGGGACTCCAGGCCGGACATCGCCGCCATGATCCCGGCGTAGCCCTTCATCGTGCGCAGCGGACCCTCCTGCCCTCCCATCGACATCGAGAGCATGACGACCGACGGGTTGCGCTCGGCGAAGTCCGCGTACGTCAGGCCTAGGCGGGAAAGGGCGCCGGGGCGCATGTTCTCCACGACCACATCGCAGTGCTGGACCAGGTCGAGCAGGAGTGCCCGGCCGCGTTCGTCCTTCATGTCCACGGTGATGCTGCGCTTGCCGTGGTTCATCTGGTTGAAGTACGGCGTCGCCTCGTGCTCGGGGCCCTCGACCTCGACGCCGTCGCGACGGGCCTTGCCCCGCAGCCGTCCGGTGTCCAGATGCCCCGCGTGCTCGACCTTGATCACGTCCGCGCCGAGGTCGCCCAGCACCGAAGTAGTCAGCGGACCCGACCAGACCCAGCTGAGGTCCAGCACCCGCAGGCCCTGGAGCAGACGGGCGGGCTCGTGCGCGGTGCCCGTCACCGGCCAGGGGCGCGGGCCGGTCGTGTCGGCCGCGGGCTCGTGCAGGTGCCAGGGGACGGTGGCAGCGCGAACGCCATCGGGGTGCTCCGCGAGGAAGTCCCGGAACGCGAACTGCTCCTCCTCCAGGGCCTCCCGCATGGATCGGATAGGTGCCACCGCCAGGCCCTTCTCCCGCCCGATCTCCATCAGTTCGTCGATGGTGTGCGCGCGGATCCAGGGCTCCAGGTGGGCGTCGGCCTCGTCGGCGTGCAGCCGTGCCACCACCCGCGGATCGGCGAACTTCTCGTCGCGGCTCCACGCGGGGTTGCCCATGGCTTCCAGCAGGAGGTGCCATTCTCGCTGGTTGCGGCACATCAGGACGACGTGACCGTCCTGGCAGCGGAAGATGCTGGCCGGGTAGACACCCGCCGAGCCGGGAGGCCGTGCGCCGTCGCGGGTCCACGGCCGTTCGTACGGCAGGAAGTTCGCCGTGATCATTCCGACGTAGTAGGCCAGCACGTCGCGGCCGGCCACCTCGACGCTGCGCAGGTCGCGGCTGTCGGGGTCCGCGAGGAGTGCGGCGAGCCCGGCGGCCGCCGCGTAGACGCCCGCCTGGAAGTCCGCGATGTCGAAGGGGAGGCTCAGCGGTGCCATGTCCGCGTTGCCGATCGACCAGCTCACCGCGGACCACGCGGCGGTGGTAAGGCT
Organism: Streptomyces sp. NPDC005799; assembly: GCF_040630525.1. NCBI lineage: Bacteria > Bacillati > Actinomycetota > Actinomycetes > Kitasatosporales > Streptomycetaceae > Streptomyces > Streptomyces sp. NPDC005799. Next base: position 28,117 of record NZ_JBEXXQ010000071.1, on the reverse strand, counting down.
GTCGCTGGGGATCGTCTCGCCGTCCACGACGGCCCCCGCGAGGTGGACAACGACGGGCGGCGTGGCCAGTTGGGCCGCCGCGGTGACGAGTTTCGACGCCCGCTCGCGCCACCGCGCGTCCCCCGAGTCGGTCTCCACGAGGACGACGTCCGCGCCGTGGACCAGGCTCTCGGGAGCGAGGGACGCGTTGAAATCGGGCTGCGCCTTTCCTTCGTGGAGCCACCGGTCGGCCAGCTCCGCGGTCCGGCCTGTCGCCGCCATGTCGAGGGGCGGCCCGAAGCGCGTCACCGACGCGCCGAGAGCGGCGAGCAACCTGCCCGCGTAGGCACCGGACGGACGTGACGAGAGCTCGACCACGCGGGTACCCGCGAGCAGGTCGCCGGAACGTAGCCCACGGGCTGCGGCACGCGTACTGGGTTGAGTCACGATCATCTCCTTATCGCTCCGATAAGCATGCCAGATTGCATGCCATTTTGGCGACACCTGAGCCAACGTCAACGTCTAGCAGGACACGTCCATCAGAGCCGGGAGGACCGGCAAGACCGGAAGGTCAGCCGAAGGCGAAGGGTGACTCGACCGCGTCGAAGGGGTCGTAGCGCATGCCGCAGGCCAGACGCTGCACGCCCGACACCTCGCCGACCGTCGCGCCGGCGAGGAAGGCGTCCGCCATGGCGTCCTGGGTATTCCTCTGTCCGCGTGCCGAGTCGTACACGCCGCGCAGCACCTGTTCCAGCTGCCGCGGGTCACGCGCCCTCTTCTCCTCCACGAAACGCTGGACATGCGCCTCGACGGCGGCACGGTCCACCTGGAAGCGGGGCGGCCGCTCGTCGTGCGACGGGGGGAAGGCGTTCACTCCGATCACGATGCGTTCGCCGGCCTCGACCTCCTCCTCACGGCGGAAGTTCTCCTCGTCCATCGCCGACTCGATCGAGCCGTCCTCGATGCCTCGCAGCAGTCCGTGCTCCTCGATCTTCGCCAGTTGGGCCAGTGCCTCGGCCTCGACCTGGTCCGTGAGCGCCTCGACGTAGTAGCTTCCGCCGAGCGGATCGGCCGTGCGCGCGGCACCCACCTCGTGCGCGAGGATCAGCTGGGTACGGGTGGCGAGTTCGCGGGCCTCATGGGTCGGGACACCGATGGGCTCGTCGAACGTGCAGGTCTCCACCGACTGGACCCCGCCGAGGATCGCGGCCAGGGTCTCGACGGCGGCGCGTGTCAGGTTGTTGAGGGGCTGCGCGTGGACCAGGGAGCGCCCCGACGTGTGGCAGGCGATGCGTAGCCGCATGCTGCGCGGGTCCCTCGCGCCGTACTCGTCCCGCATCGTGCGCGCCCAGATCCGGCGCAGTGCCCGGAACTTGGCGACCTCCTCGAAGAGGTCGATGTCGGTGGTGGAGACCCAGGCCATTCTCGGGGCGATCTCGTCGATCCGCACTCCGCGTGCGAGCAGGTCCGTGAAGGTCTGCCGGACGATCGCCATCCCCAGGGCGATCTCCCCCACGGGCGTCGTCCCGCGCTCCCGCAGGTTGTAGCACTGGGGGAACCCGCAGGACCATTTCGGGGTATTGCGGGCGACGAACTCCAGGGTGTCGATCGCGAGGCGGTGCCCGAAGGCCGGCGAGACGAACTTCTGCCCGCCGCCGTCGAGGTTCAGCCGCAGGTAGTCCGGCATGTGCGAGCCGTGCAGATCGCTGAGCGGCAGCCCGTTCCTGCGGGCGTACGCGATGACCATGGGGTAGATGTTGAAGGTGACGTGCCAGGCCACGTCGGTCTTGGTGATGTCGATGTCCCTGAGCAGCCGTTCGAGGTCGTTGACGCTCGACACCGACGCGCCCTCGAGGCCCACGTCACGGCGCAGCACCGGGTGGTCCGGATCCAGCCCCTGGGTCGAGACCGTGTCCAGTACGACGTCGACGGCGGCCGATCCCGCGTCCAGCGACCTGGCCACACCCTCGGCGGTGTCCTCCGGACTGCCGTAGCCGACGATGTTGCGCAGGGTCCACATGCGGCTGCGGTACATCTTCGGGAAGGCGCCGCGTGTATAGGGGAAGACGCCCGGGTCACCGAGTGCCTCGTGGTACCGCTCGTCCGGCTCGTCGGGCCGGTAGAACGCCTCTGTCGGCATCCCCGACCAGGTGTCCGTCCGTGACAGCTTGACCGAGACCTCGGACACGTCCTCGGTGGTACGTCCGTTCTCCTGAGCGTTCACCCTTGCTCCCTCCACATCGCCGTGCTGGTACCGGCCTGCCGCCGCTGTCGACCGATCGGGTCTCACGGACCCCGCTCACTCGACGCCGGCGGCGTGAAGGTGCGGTCGATGAACTCGAGGATCTCGGAACGGGTGGAACCGGGCCCGAAGACGCCGGTGACTCCCAGGCCCTCCAGGGCGGGGACGTCCTCCGGGTGGATGAGCCCGCCCACGAGGACCCCGACGTCTTCGGCTCCGGCCCGGGCGAGCGCCCTGACCAGCTCCTCGCTCCGCGCCACATAGTCACCCGTACTGAAGCTCACCCCGACGAAATCGGCGTCCTCGCTGACAGCCACCTCGGCAAGCTGCTCAGCGGTGTTGTGTTCGCCCAGGTAGACGACTTCCAGGCCGTGGTCCCGAAAGGTCCGGGCCAGGGTGCGGATGCCCTTGCTGTGCTTGTCGGACGCCACCATGCCCAGAACGCATCGGATCTTCCGTGGACTCACCGGGAACCTTCCCTCACCCGCACAGCGTGCATGCGTTTTAGCATTCCATCGTCCTCCGCCTGTCTGCGGCAGGCCCCGCCGAGAGCGATCCGCGTCTGCGGGGCCTCCGGGTCCAGGGTCAGGCCCCGATCGCGGTCGACGCCTCCGGTACCGCGTCGGGCGAGGCGGGCCGGGCCGTGTCGTCGCCGAGGTGAGCCGCGTTACGGCCCGCGACCCGTCCGTACGCCAGACAGTTCGCGATCGAGTTGCCGCTTCCGATGTACACCTTGCCGATCACCCCGCCGGTGCACTCGCCCGCGGCGAACAGGCCGGGCACCGGTCGCTGGTCGCCGCGCAGCACCCGTGCCTCGGAGTCGACAGCGGGTCCGCAGGCGGTCAGCCCGGTCATGGACAGCCGCAGCTCGCATCCGTAGAACGGCCCCTGGTCGACCGGGCGCATCTGCTCGCCGTCCTTGAGGAACAGCGAGTCGTGCTTGTGCGCGGCGTCCGCGTTGTACCGCTCGATGGTGCCGGCCAGGTTGGACGGCGGAATCCCGAGCTGCGCGGCCAGGTCGGCCAGTGTCGCACCGGTCTTGACCTTGCCCGCTTCGATCGCCTCGTCGATGACCGGTTCGATGAAGTGCGGCCTGGGGACACCGGACAGGTTGACCTTCGTGGCCGCCATGGTGGCGGCCGGGCTGGCCGCCTGCTTCGCGGCGTGGTCGAAGATGGCGAAGACACGATTGCCCTGCGCGCGCACGATGGGATCCGCCACGCTGTAGGGCGCCATCTCGTCCATGAACCGGCGCCCGTCGCGGTTGACTATCACCAGCCAGCCGGGGAGGTACGCCTGCGGGTCGCGGTTGAAGTCCGCGATGAGGACCCACGCGCCGCGGTCCTTGCCCTCGATGTAGGCGCCGACCGGCTCCACGAGACCGAAGACGTCACCGGAGTCGGGGAAGTCCCCGCCGATGTACCAGTAGGCGTCGTTCTCGTGGGCGAGCGGCAGATATTTCTCGTGCAGGGCCGGGTTGCCGGCGAAACCCCCCGTGGCGAGCACCACGGCGTCGGCCCGGATCACCTGGTCGCCCGCGGCGATCCCGCGTACCACCCCGTCCTCGACCACCAGGCGGTCGACCCGCTGGTCCAGGGCTATGTCGATCTTCGGGTGCCTGCGGACGTGACGCACCAGGACGTCGACGATCTCCTGTCCCTGGCCCGGCACCGCGTGCCCCCGAGGGACACTCTCCTCACCGGCGTGGATGAGCTGGTCCTGGAACGTGACGCCGAGGCCGCGGATCCACTCGAAGGTCTCGGGAAGCTCGTCCACCAGACGACGGACCACGGAGGGCACCACGTCCCAGTGGTTGGCCAGCATGTAGTCGTGGAACAGTGCGTCGGGGTCGTCCTCGAGTCCGTTCGCTTTCTGCAGACTGGTACCGGCCGCCATCATGATGCCGGTAGAGAGCCGGCTGGCGCCGCCGAGGGTCGTCTCGGCGTCGACGAGAAGCACGTCCGCGCCGTTCTCCGCCGCCTCGAGGGCTGCCGACAGACCCGCCATCCCCGAACCGACGACGACGACATCGACGTCGTTCGTGACGGCGTCCTGGCTGGTGTTGCTCATGGTCTCTCCTGTCAATGGGGTCATGCGAGCACGGCTCCTCGACGGCTGCCGCAGGACACTTGCCGTGGACGGTGTCCGTTTCGAAGCCAGGACCCCCGTTCATGGGCACCGTCACACGATCGTGAGCCCGTCAGGACTCTCCTGGGGAGCTTGTCCGCGCCGCCGCGGTGTCGTGGGTGGTGATCAGCCGCAGGAGTCTGGTCACCGGAGGCGGATCGGTCTGGATCGCGTCCGACATCCGGAACTCGCCCGCGTCGAAGGCGGCGAGCAGGCGCTGGACCGCGCCCTGGAGATCGTCCGCCTCGATCTCGTAGATCGCCACGTGGGGCCCGTTGCCGTCAGCGGGGGCGTAGCGGCGTGCGCCGACGAATCCTTCGACGGAGCAGACGTCAGGGAGGTGCACATGGTCGTACCAGTGGTTGTACTCGGCCTCGCGCTCCGGCGCCGAAGGCCATGTCTCGACGTAGAAGATCCCTCTGGCCATGCCTGTCCCTCTCTGTCTCGTCGTCAGTGGGACATGAGAGGGAGCAGGGTCTTCTCCGCCAGCTGGGTGTCCATGTACTCCGTGACCTGACGGATCCTTCCGTCGTGGAACCGGAAGAGATGGATGTACTGGTTGTTGTACTCGGCCCCGTTGACCATGACCGACCGCCCGAGCGACTCGCTGGCGACCCGGTCCTCCTCTGCGGTGAGACACCGGATCTCGAAGCTGATCCCCGACCTGGTCATGCTCGGCACTCCTTCGACGAAGGCGAGCACCGCGTCACGGTCCATGGTCCCGGAGATCTTGCTGTACCCGGCGATGACGGCGCGGTAGTCCTCGGTGATCGTGGACTTGAACAGCTCCACGTCACCTGCCCCCATCGCCTTGAAGTACGTCTTGACGACTTCCTTGTGCGCGTTGCTCATAACCGGTCTCCTCATTGAGCGGTCGTGATGGAACTCCAAGTGGGGGGATCGGTGGCACTGATGGTGGGGGGCAGGTCGCGCGGTCAGACGCGGTCGTTGATGTAGTCCATGAGCCGGGCGTGGAAGTGCCGGATCCGGCTCTCCTGGTACGAAGCCAGTGTGATCCCCGGCTTGGTCCGCGGCAGCGCCTTGAGACCGCGCTGGATCTCCGGCATGTTGATGCGGTCCTGGTTCACGATCGCTCCCAGGCTCCCGAGTTCGGGAGCGTCGAGCCAGTCGCCGTCCCGTTCGAGCCAGTGCACCTTGGCCGGCTCCGGGCGGGGCTGTCCCTCGGGCACCGGCGTCAGATAGAAGATCTCGAGGATGCAGGAGTCGGGGTCGTTGCCGTTGGGCCTGAACCGGTAGTAGATGTTCGTCATCCCCGAGTCCCAGGGGAAGAAGTTCGGGAACACGAAGTACTGGACGGCGTCCATCAGCTGGTAGGCCGGGGTGTCCCGCAGATCCAGACCCAGCCGAGGTGCGAGTTCCTCGCGGATGGTGTTGACGATGCGCTGGCGTGCGGTCATCCCCTCGGGGAGGCCTTCGAGAATCTCCCTTGGCACGTCCCGTGAGTTGGTGCCGAGCCGCTCCTCGTAGAAGGTCCGTGCCTCGAGATAGCTCTCGTAGATGTCCTCTTCTTCCAACTCGCCCAGGGTGCTGCTGCTCACGCCGCGCGCCGACAGGACACGGTTGACGTTCTTGCCGAACAGGTCCACCTGGCTCATGTAGTCCTGGATGCTCGGCGCTGTCTGCGGATGCGTCGCGGGGAGGTGGTAGGCCTCGATGAACGCCTCCAGCGCCACCTTCCAGTTGGCCGACACGACCTGCGCCACGTGCACCGACTTGTAGCGCTCCTCGTAGCGGGTGTGCTTGAAGTGATCGGGGATGGGTGCCAGGAACTCCTCGAGCGGCTCGCAGTCGGGGTCCATGTTGATGAACACGAACCCACCCCAGGTACCCACCTTCACCTCGGGCAGCGCGAACCGTTCCTGGTCCACGTGCTTGAAGTCCCAGTCACCGCACGGGAGCTTCTTGATCCCGCCGTCCAGGTCCCAGGTCCAGCCGTGGAACGGGCAGCGCAGCTCCGGCACCCTTCCGTCCACCGTGCGCAGCCTGCGGCCCCGATGCAGACAGGCGTTCTGGAACGCCTTGATCTGTCCGCCCGGGGTGCGGGTGACGATGAACGAGTCGTTCACGATCTCGTAGACGACATGGTCGCCGGGCTCCGGGATCTCCTCCTCCCGGCACGCCATCTGCCACGCTTTGCGCCACACGTGCTCGACCTCGAGCTGCAGGAACTCCTTCGAGGTGTAGCGCTCGGCGGGGATGTCCTCGTCCCCCAGATCCGTCCAGGACGGGCGGAGGAAGTCGGGGATCTCGTCCCCGTCCTCTCGAACGACCTGCTGATAGGTCTTCCCCGACCGTCCCGCGACCTTCTTCTCGATCAGCGCTTCGACGTCGGTCTGCTCCGAGGAAGATTCCGAAAGCTGCGTCATCTTCGGCGCCGCTCCTCTCGCTGTGGTGACTCAGTCCTGGGATGCGGTGTGGGCGCCGGCGACATAGTCGAGCATCACCTGGTCCGCGTAGGTGAGGTCCCCCGACACCCTCGTCCCGTCGCGGCGGAACACACCGCGTTCGCCCGTGTCGGGCTTCTCGACCTCCACCGTGCCGTCAGGAAGCAAAGTGAAGACCATGTTCGTGCCCCGTTGCACCAGCTTCTTGCTCATCCCTGCTCCTTGGCGTTCCCGACCCGTCTGGGTGGCTCGAGGCATGCGGCCCGGGTCCCGTGTCATGCCGCCCTGCGCACTCCGCGTTTGAAGACGACGAGGTCCTTGTCCGGACGCACTTGGCAGGCGAGGCGCAGCGGGCCCCTGTTCACGGTGTCCACGATCGTGGTGAGTCCCTCGGCTTCCAGCGGCCCCGGCGGGTCGAGATGGTCCGCGCCCTCGACCACCGACATGAAGCAGAGGTGACACGTCCCCATGCCCTCGCATGTCGTCGGCCATCGGACACCCTGCTGAAGGGCGGCCTCGAAGACACTCAGGCCCGAAGGGACCTCTATCACTACGTTTTTCGGTTCGACCGTGACTGTCACGGGGCGTCCGTCAGGCTGTGGCATCGGGATCCCTTCGTCCACGGGCCTCCCTTTTGGTAGGCGTCATGTTATGCAAAATAATCGACGCGTGTCTAGGGTCACAGCACTCCGGGTTTCAACGGAGCTCCCGCGTTGCCGGCTCTGCGCGCAGGCCCTGGTCAGACGGCTGCGCTTCAGGATGTGATCCGTTTCCGCATGGCCTCGCGGGCCGCGACGCGGCCGGGGTCCTGTGACGTCCGGTCGAACGCGCGCGCCTCCAGTTCGAGCTGCTCGGCGAGATGTCGCTGGTGTGCGTCCTTCAGCAGCCGCTTGGTCACGGAGACGCTGACGCCCGGCATGGCCGCCAGGCGGTCGGCCAGTTCGACCGCCCGGTCCAGCAGCTCCTCGTGCGGCACCACGCCACTGACCAGCCCCCACTCCAGCGCCGCCGCCGCGTCGAGGCGCACGTCGGTCAGGAGCAGCTCGAAAGCCCTGGTGTAGCCCAGCACTCGTACCAGGTGATGCGTGGCGCCGTTGTCCGGGGAGAGGCCGACGGCGGCGAACCCCGCGGAGAAGGACGCGTGCTCGGAGGCCAGGCGCAGATCGGCGGCGGCCGCGAGGGACAGACCGGCGCCGAGGGCGGGCCCGTTGACCGCGGCGATCACCGGGATGTCGAGCTCGTCCAGCTGCGCCACCACGGGGTGGTAGAAGCGTCGCATCCGGCGCGACGCCGGCGCGTAGTCCGGCTTCGGGGCACGGATGTCACCACCGGCGCAGAAACCCTTGCCCGCCCCGGTAAGGACGATCGCGCGAGCCTTGTCCCGCGCGTCGACGAGCGCCTCGGAGAGCTCGTCGAACAGCTCGGGGATGACCGCATTGAGCCGCTCGGGGCGGTTCAGGGTCAGAATGTGGACTGTCTCGTGTGTCCGGGTCTGGATGTGCGGCATGGGCAGTCACGACCTTCGATAGCGGCGACGACGGGGCCGACGAGAGCAGGCCCTTTCAGCTGTGAGGAGGTCGGCTGCGAGCGGACGTCTGCCGCGCCGAGGACCTCCTGGCAGCATCGTAAGATCCCGGGCCGTTTGGTCTACTATATTGCATGACATCTTGACGGCAGGCGAGGCGCCGACCACTTGCGCAATGTCGCGCGAGAAGGAAGAGGGGCGTTCATGGCAGAACTCGGCAGCAACCTCCCGCTCGGGGACGTGGCCGGCAACCCGTGGCGGGCAAGGGTCATCAGCGAGGCCCTCGACGAGGCCGTCGTCCAGTGGCCCGGTCGCCCAGCAGTGGTCGACGGTGACACGACTTTGACGTTCAGCGAACTCGCAGTGCGCCGTGACGCTCTCAGCGCGGTCCTGACCGAGCGCGGGATCGTACCGGGCACGCACGTCGCGCTGTATCTCAGGCGCTGCTGGGAACACGTCGTCCTCCTGCATGCCCTGTGGCGCGTGGGGGCCGTGGTCATCACGCTCAACACGGCCTGGGAAGCCGACGAGTTGGACTACGCTCTCCGGTTCACCGACGCCGAGTTCGTCTTCCTCAGCGCGGCCGTGGCGGGAAAGCCCATTGCGCAGCGCCTTACCGCCCTCGGACTGCCGCAGGACGGACCCGTCACCGGTTCCCGGTATCCCGCGCTGCGCGCCGTGGTCGTCGAAGACCGAGACGCGACTTCCCATGACTGGCACCTGCAGGAGTGGCTGAGCGCTGACGCGGGCCTGCCCCCGAAACCCGCCGACAACCAGGACGCGATGGTCCTGTTCACGTCGGGCTCGACCGCACGCCCCAAGGGCGTCGTCGTCCGTCAGGAGTCGCTGCTGGGATCGGCGCACTTCTTCATGGGCCGACTGGGGCTCACCCCCGACGACCGCTTTCTCGGACTCGGTCAGTACTTCCACGCCGGCGGGCTCGTCCAGCTGCTGGGGCCCCTCCTCCACGGCTCCGCCCACTACCTCTACGACGGCTTCCAGCCCGCCGAGATGGCTCGGGCGGCCCACGAGCACGCGATGACCGCCACCACCGGTTTCGACCTGGTCCTGTCCCGACTGCTGGGCGAGTTCGAGAAGAACGCCTGGCCGTGTCCGTTCCGGAAAGTCGGGTGCGCGCCTGGAACGACCGTCCACGACCGACTGGAGGACCTCGGCGCCACGGTCGTCATGATGTACGCGATGAGCGAAGCCGCGAACATGGTCACCCTGACCGAACCGCACCTCGAGTCCGAGCGCGGCAGGATGAGCAACGGCTACCCCTTGCCCGGGGTGACCGTCCGCATCTGCCACCCGGACACCGGGGCACCGCAGTCGGCCGGCGCCGCGGGGGAGATCTGCTTCAAGGGCTGGAACCTCTTCTCCGGGTACTTCAAGGCTCCTGAGCTGACACGCCAGGTGATCGACGGCGACGGGTTCTTCCACACCGGCGACCACGGCTGGCTGGACGACGCGGGGCGGCTCTACTACCGGGGCCGCTACTCCATGATGATCAAGACGGGTGGCGAGAACGTCTCCGAGACGGAGGTGGAGGACTTCCTGGTCCGCGAGATCGAAGGAGTGGTCGCCGCGGCGGTGGTCGGAGCGCCGGACGAGCGCTGGGGCGAAGCCGTCGTCGCCTACGTGGAACTCGCACCCGGCGTGGCCTTCGCCCCGGACGCGCTGCGCGAGGCGTGCCGCGGACGGCTCGCCGGTTACAAGATCCCCAAGTGGTTCCATGAGATCACCCCGGGCCAGTGGCCCACGACGCCGATGGGCAAGCTGCGGAAGCAGGACCTCCGCGCCGCCGCGCGGCATCCGTGACCGAGATGATCGGCCGAGCATTACCGGGCCGGTTCCGTGACGCGGAGGTCGAGCCCGTACTGGTCGCGGGCCCCGAGATGGTGCCGCAGGGTGGGGCCCTCGTAGTCGAGATGGAACAGTTCGCGTTCCTGCAGGGGCGGGACGACCTGGCCGACGAAGGCGTCGACGCCCACGTGGTAGCCGTCGATGGCCAGCGAGAAGCCGTCACAGGCTCCCGCCTCGGACCAATCCTGCATGTGGTCGGCCACGTCGACCGCGGTGCCGGATACGACCGGGTGGTAGTCGATGACCCCGTGCGCGAGCACGTCGCGCAGACTCCAGCCTTCGCGGGCCACCTCGAGGGCACGAGCGGAGCGCGGGTCGTGCGGGCTGGGTACGGCGTCGGCGAGCTGGCTGTCGGTCAGCCGCTCGTCGATCTGGTCGTAGCCGAGCGGCAGACCGATCATGGCACCGAGGTAGCACACACGCTGGTGGAGGTCGACCGACTCGTCCAGGAAACGGCGCCGGTCGAGGGCGGCACGGCGGGAGGCCGCGATGGTCGGCATGAAGCCGGCGAACATCTTCACCTCGTCCGGGTCGCGTCCGGCTCGCTTGGCGGCATCGCGCTGAGCCTGACCGTCTTCGACGGTGTGCGGGTTGACGTAGACGCCGTCGGCGTAACGCCCCGCCAGTTCCAGTCCGTTCAGGCCGCCGCCCGCCTGGAAGATGACGGGCTGACCCCGCTCGGACGGAGGGATGGACAGCGGGCCGCGGGAGGCAACGTGACGGCCCTGAATGTTGACGGGCTGGATCTTGCTCATGTCGGCGAACCGCTTGCCGCCCACATCGCGGACCCAGGCGTCCTTCTCCCAACTGCCCCACAGCGCCTGCACGATCTGCACGACCTCGTGTGCGCGCTCGTACTTCTCCGCACGCGGCGGTATCTGACGGCCGAAGTTCGCCGCGGCGGCGGGATCCGAGGTGGTGACCGCGTTCCAGCCGGCCCGGCCGTGGCTGATCACGTCCAGGGCCTTGAACTGGCGGGCGAGGTTGTAGGGCTCGTTGAAGGTGGTGGAGGCGGTGGCGACAAGACCGATCCGCTCGGTCTCGCGGGCCACGGAGGTCATGACCAGCAGCGGGTCGACGGGGAAGTGGGGGGCCTGGTCTTCGAGGTCCACGTCCAGGACCGGGGTGTCCGCGAAGAAGAGGAGTTGGATCTTGCCGCGCTCGGCGGCCTGGGCGTACCGCACGAACTGGTCCATGTCCGTATAGCGGGCCAGAGGCCGATTTGCCATGGCCGCTCCTCCCTGTGAAGCGCGGTGTGACGGGTCGAGAACGGTCGGCCTCTCGACATCCGTCCTGGCATGGACTCGAAGTGGGCCGGATGCAGGCTGGGTGCTGTGGGTCCGGGCACCCAGCCGCGACCGGCTCGTAAACCCTGGTTCAAGGCCGCCGTTTCAGCGGTGGGCGGCGCGGTTCATCTCGACGACGTCGTCGTGCGTCGGCGCGTCCCCGAGTGCGGCGAAGCGCTCCATCATGCTGTCGCGGACCTGCGCGTCCTTTACCCGGTCGGCGGCGGCCAGGGCGGCCGGCAGTTCGTCGAGGGTCAGCTCCGTGCAGTAGGCGGGGCCCATGGGCTGCTGGCGCCAGGAGTCGGCGAGCACGCCGGCGTCGTACGCGTCGAAGCCGGTGTCGTCCACGAGCCGCATGGCCACGCGCCGGGCCTCGTCGGAGTCGCCCGCCACCGGGATGGCGATACGGCCCGGCGTCCCCGCCGGGACACCCTTCGCCCGCTGGGTCTCGGCCAGGGCGGCGTTCCACGCCTTGACCAGGGGCCTGCCCAGGGCCTGGGCGTTCCGGACGGTCTCCACCTCCCCCTTCTCCACTTCCTCGATCCGGCCGTTGAGGTGCGGGTAGTAGTTGGAGGTGTCGATAACCACCGTCTCCTCGGGCACGGAGGCGAACAGGCCGGCCAGTTCGGGGACCCGGTCGAAGGGGATGGACAGGACGATCACTTCCCTGTCCTGGACGGCCGCGTCGAGGTCCACCGCGCGGGCTCCCGAGGCGAGGACCTCGGCGGGGACGGCCTCGGGCCCGCGGACGTCCGCGACCTGAACGTCGTGGCCCGCCTCGCTGAGCTTGCGGGCCAGGTTGCCTCCGATGGCACCCGCGCCGATAACGGTGATCTTCATTGTTTTCTTCCTTTCCAAGGTTGCATCGCCCCTGAGGGGCAACGCAAGGTCTGACGGTGCGGTGAGGCCGATGGCGATGCGGCGGGCTACACCCACTCGCGCGGCTCGCTGTATCCGTTTTCGATGAGGGAACGCAGGCGGCCCGACGACTCCTCGTCGATGGCCGCGGTGCCCTTGACCCAGGCGATCGAGACCGCCGCGAGGAATAGGTCGTAGCCCTTGACGGACGGGCGCACATGCCCGGCGAGCGGTGCGGCTCTGACGTATCCCTCGGTCGCGGAGATCAGGGTCTCGCAGGGCAGGGTGAGTGGATTTCCCGGATCGTGCGCCCTGGCCGCGGCCATGAGCGGCTCCGGCAGCCCGCTGAAGGCGCTGAAGTAGTCCTCCATGGAGCGCGACTGCAGCACGGCGGCCAGCAGCGCCTCCCGGCTCGGGAAGTGCCGGTACAACGTGCCTAGCCCGACACCCGCCTCCTTGGCGACCGCCTCCAGAGGCGTGCCGACGCCATGGGCCAGGAAGTGACGTTGCGCCGCATCCAGGAGGGCCACGCGGTTGCGCTGGACGTGCACCCGGGGCCTACGCCCCTGCTGTTCGTCGGCGACCATGCGTCCTCCCTGACCAGGTCATTTCTGCGATCCAAACGAAACGGAGGCTACCTCCGCACAGAGTCCACCGTAAAACGGAGGCACCCTCCGGTCAAATTCGGCTCCTGCGGATGGAACACATCCGTCACGAGGAACGGTAGCCCAAGATGGTATGGAGTACCACTTAGGGTCCGTGTACACTCGCGGCGAAGACCTACGAGTCCGGGCCTGGGCGGCCGACAGCGACTGGACGATCGCTGTCGCCGGCCGCATCGACGGCCAGGGGCGTAGGGCGACGGCGGGCCGCCATCCTCGAACCGCACAGCCGGCCTCGATGTGCCCCCCGACGGAACCGGGCGGCGCCCGGGTCCGAGAGACGGGAGCACACCGACTTCCGCCGCGCCGAACCGGGCGCGCCGGCGGCACGGACAGCTGCTGCATCAGCGCACATCAGGCACTTGAGTGTTGGCCTTCGAGCGAATACGCGCCGATGCCATACGAAAGGACAAGTGAGCGTCATGAAATCCTGGCGATTCCACGGGACCGGTCAGCCGTTGACCCTGGAAGAGGTGGACGCGCCGCAAGCGGGTCCCGGTGAGGTGGTCGTGGATGTAAAGGCCGCCGGCCTGTGTCACTCCGATGTGGGCACGCTCGACGATCCGGCGTGGATGCGGTCGTTCCCGCGCATCCCGATGACGCTCGGCCACGAGAACGCCGGGGTGATCAGCGAGGTCGGCCCGGGGATGGACGGGTGGAAGGTGGGTGACCGGGTCGGGCTGTCGCCGCTGATGCCCGACGGTGACGCCATCGGTTACGGCGCCTGGGACGGGGGCTACGGTCCCAAGGTGCGTGCCACCGAGGCGAACCTCGTACGGCTGCCGGAGGAGCTCTCCTTCGAGATGGGAGCCATGGCGACCGATGCGGGTCTCACTTCCTACCACGCCGTGGTGACACGCGGCGGTGCGAAGGAAGGCATGCGGGTCGGGGTGATCGGGCTCGGCGGTCTGGGGTACATCGGCGCGCGCATCGCCGCGCTCAAGGGAGCCGAGGTCTACGCCGCCGACCTCAACCCGGCCGCCCGGGAACTCGCTGACGAGATCGGGCTGGCCCGCGTCGCCGAGTCGATCACCGAGTTCGCGGACAAGGACCTGCCGCTGATCGTGGACTTCGCGGGGTTCGGAACGACGACGGCCCAGGCAGTGGAGACGCTCGGTCAGTTCGGGACACTCGTGCAGGTCGGCCTGGGGCGCAATGAGTCGACGGTGAACACCCAGACGATCGTCTTTAAGCAACTGCAGATCCTCGGCTCCCTGTCGGGCACGAAAGAGGACCTCACCGAGCTCTACGAGCTCATGCGCGGCGGACAGCTGAACCCACCAATCAACCTGATCAGTCCCGACCGCATCCCCGAGGGGTTGGAGCGCCTCCGCAAGGGCGGTGTCGTCGGCCGCCTCGTCGCCCGGTACGAGGACTGAGCGGCGGGACCGGCGAAGGCTCCTGGTGGTGGTTCCGGAGTCTTCACTCCGGCACCACCACCAGGAGCCGCGTTTCGTCACTGCCTCGTCAGGACGGGGGCGGGTCAGTAACTCTTCTCGAGCCCCAGCACCTTCTCCCCGATGAAGTTGAGCACCATCTGGTTGTTGACGGGAGCGATCCGATGAGGCCGTAGCTCGATCCAGTGGCGGCCGATGTGGTACTCGGTGGCGAACGAGTAACCGCCGTGCACCTGCATGACCGCGTCCGCGGTGCGGAAGGCGGCCTCGGAGGCCAGGTACTTCGCCATGTTGGCGAGACGGCCGATCTCCTTGGCGGGGGCGCCCGCGTCATAGGCAGCGGCCGCTTCCCGCACCGCGAGGGCGGCGGCGCTGAGCTGGATGTAGGAGTCGGCCAGAGGGTGCTGCACGGACTGGTTCTTGCCGATCGTGCGCCCGAAGACGACCCGTTCGCCGGCGTAGTCCACTCCGCGCTCCAGGCACCAGCGGCCCATGCCGACGCACTCGGCGGCCAGCAGGATGCGCTCGGAGTTCACGCTCGCCAGGATCTGCCGGAACCCCTGTCCCTCCTCGCCGACCAGGTCGGACGCCGGGACGGGGAGGTTGTCGAACCACACCTCGTTGGAGTCGACGGCGTTGCGTCCAAGCTTGGCGATCTTCTTGATGGTCACCTGCGGAACCTTCAGGTCGACCAGAAGCATCGACATGCCCGAGGTCTGTTCCGCCCCGTCCTCCCCACGGCTGGTGGTACGGCACAGCAGCAGGCACTTCTCGGCGCGCTGGGCATGGGAGTTCCACACCTTCTGCCCGTTGACGATGTAGTGATCGCCCTGCCGCACGGCGGTCGTCTTGATGCGGGAGGTGTCGGTGCCCGCGTCCGGCTCGGTGACACCGAAACTGACCACGAGGTCGCCGGCGACCATGCGCTCGAGGTACTTGTCCTGCAGTTCGCGGCTGCCGTACTTGATGATCGAGCCCAGGGCGATGTGGCTGGAATGCACGGTGCTGCAGGCTGCTGTGGCTCCGCCGCCTGCTCCGACCTCCTCCAGCATGGCCGCGGCCTGACTGATACTGGCGCCTCCGCCGCCGTACTGCTCGGGCACCGTCATGGTGGTGAACCCGCTCTCGACGAAGTCCCGGTAGTACTCCTCCGGGAACTCCTGGCGTTCTTCTTTCTCGCTCCAGTACTCCAGCGGGTACTTGGCGTTGATCGCCTTGACCGCGTCCCGGATGTCGTCGTGCCCGAGCGTCGTGATCGGGAGGTGTTCCTGCTTGATGGTCATGTCAGTTGAGCCCCTCGTCGTCGGCGCCCGCGCTCAGCAGGGTGGATTCGGTGTCGGTGAGCTCGATCTCGAGGAAGCACAACGCATCGGCGAGCGCCTTCCCCTGGGGGTCCAGGCGGAGGGTGCTGGTACCGCCGCGACCGAGGATCCCGTGCAGCAGGAAGTTGAGTGCGTTGAGGTTCTCGAGCTCGAAGCGTTCGGTGCGCTTGGCACGGTCGGAGAAGTAGTCCTGCACGACCTCCGCGGTCAGCTCCCTGTGCAGGGCGGGATACCAGTGCTGATGCCGGGCCGCCACGCCGATGTTCGCGGTGCCGCCCTTGTCCCCGGAACGCGCGTAAGCGATGCGACCCACCGGAACTCTCATGAGGGAGTGCCTTCCTGGAGGAGTTCGACGCTCGGGTGGACGAGTTCCCGGGGCGCGAGAGTGGGCCAGTAGCTCACCACCGACGACACCCGCGCCCTGCCGGGGGACAGCGTGGTCTTGCCAGGTGGTCCGTGGAACACGGTGCCCAGTTCGACGACCACGCGTTGCAGTGCCGCGCGGTCCTGCGATCGGGCGGCAAATCGCAGCACCACCTCGCTCGGCCGGCCGGTGAAGGTGCGGGGCGTCCTGCGCTCGTGGACCGCGTCCATCCCGATGAGGTCCCAGTGCACGGCGTCGATCGGGAGACCGAGGCGGGCGATGCGGCGCTCGAGCACCTCTCGTGCTTTGCGGGCCCTGCCGACGGCGTCCGGCGCCGAGTAGAGCCAGAGCGAGCTGGTCGTGTACCCGTCCGTGTAGCTGGCGGACACCTTCAGGGTCCGTGGGGCGGGGCGTCCGCTCGCACCGGTGATCTCCACGACGTCGGGGGCGAGTTGGCTCACCCGCAGGGTGGTCCAGTCCGCGGACACGTCCGGGGTCAGGTAGGCGCGTGGGTCGCCGATCTCGTAGAGCAGCTGCTCGATCGTCGTCGACACGTCCACCACACCGCCGCTGCCCGGTGTCTTGCTGAGCTCGATGCGGCCGTGTCCGTCGACCTCGACGATCGGAGAGCCGATCTCCGCCATGTCCGGGACGTCCTCCCAACCCGCCTGGTGGTTGCCCCCGGTGACGTGTGCGCCGCACTCGATCAGATGGCCCGCGACGATGCCGGCCGCGAGCAGGTCCCACTCGTCGTGCTTCCATCCGAACGCGTGCCGAAGGGCTCCCAGGGTCAGGGACGGGTCGGCCACCCGGCCCGCGATCACCACGTTCGCCCCGCGCCGCAGCGCTTCGACCACCGGTTCGGCACCGATGTAGGCATTGGCGCCGGCGAGCCGGCCGGCCACGTCGGAGAACGGCTCCCCGGTCTCCGTGTTGTCCAGGCCGACCCCCCGCTCGAGGAGTTCGCCGACGCGGGGCATCAGGTCGTCACCGGAGATCGCCGCGACACGTACGCGGTCGCCGACGCCGAGTTCCCGGGCCAGTTCCTGGACGCGCCGCGCACAGCCCACCGGGTTCACGCCGCCCGCGTTGCAGATGATGGTGACCCCGCGGTCGACCGCGTCGACCAGTACGTCGCGCAGGATCGGGATGATGTCGGTCGCGTAGCCAGCGTCGGGGTCGCGTTGCATCTGCTTGCGCAGGATCGACATCGTGACCTCGGCGAGGAAGTCCATCACCAGGTAGTCGAGTGCGCCCTCGCGGACCAGCTTGCCTGGGGCCGAGATGTCGTCGCCCCAATAGCCGAGACCACCCCCGATGCGCACGCTCGTCTTCATCGGTTCTTCCATTCCGGTCGGCGGCCCTCACGGAACGCGCGCGGGCCTTCCCGGGCGTCCTCGCTGTCGTAGACGGGCCGGAAGAGTTCCTTGGCGATGGCGCCGGTGGCCCCCACTCCGGCTTCCGCCCCCACGCGCATGAGCCACTTGAAGGCTTTGACCGACAGCGGGGCGTTGTCGGCGATGGTCCGCGCGGTGGCCCAGGCCCGGGGAAGCAGTTCGGACGGCGGTACCACCTCGTTGACCAAGCCGACCTCGTAGGCCCGGCGGGCCGTGATCGGCCGCGCGGTCAGCAGCAGCTCGGCCAGCACCCGTCGTGGGAGCATGCGGGTCAGGGGCGCCGCCCACGGAGCGCCCCGGCTCCAGCGTGCCTCGGAGATGGCGAAGGACGCGGTTTCCGATGCCAGGCAGAGATCGCCGAACTGTGCCAGGCGGAACCCGCCGGCATAGGCGGCGCCGTTGACCGCCGTGATGACCGGCTTCTCGATGAAGTCGTCCGGCCCGAACTCGGCAAAGTAGTCCGTGGGCGGGCGGCCGACGGACCGGTCGGCCATCTCTTTGAGGTCGGCTCCCGCGCAGAAGGCCTTCTCCCCCGCACCGGTAATGATCACGACCCGGTGCGAGTCGTCCGCCGCGAACTCGTGCATCGCCGCCGCGAGAGCCTCCCGCAACGCACTGTTGACCGCGTTACGTGCCTCCGGCCGGTTGAGAGTGAGCAGGAGGACGCCATCGCGCGATTCGGACTGCAGGACGTCGGTCATCAACACCTCCTCATCATCGTGTCGATTATCTTGCATGCAATTATGCTCACCGTCAACGACGCCTGTCGTAGCAACTGTGCATGTAAGATGGTCCACATGATTCTCTTCGACCGGAGAAGCGCTGCATGGCCGACGACCCGTTGACCGACGACCTGTGCCGACTGATCCGCACCGGAGAACTGTCTCCCGGTCAGCGCGTTGACCAGCGGCTCATCGCCGAACGACTCCAGGTCAGCAGGACACCCCTGCGAGAGGCGCTGAGAGCTCTCGCCTCGGACGGCATACTCACGCGCGTGCCGAACGCGGGCTATGCCGTGGCGAAGCTGAGCGCCAGCGACCTGCTGCAGTGCTACTCCATGCGCACACTCCTGGAAACCGAGGTGCTGCGTTCCCTCGAGTGGCCCGGCCCGGACGGCCTCAACGAGCTCAGGGCCCTGAACGAGGCATGCCGCACCGCCGCCGAGGAAGGCGAGATCGACCGGCTCATCGAGGCCAATCGCGCGTTCCACTTCCTGACCTTCAGCTGGTCGCCCCTGAAGATCTTCGTCACCGAGATCGAGCGCATCTGGCGCCTCTCGGATCCGTACCGCGCGCTGCACTACCAGTCCGACCGCGAACGACGCAAGCGCGCCGCCGTCGACCACGACGCCATGATCGCCGCGATCGAGGCGGAGGACGCCGTTCAGCTCGTCGCCCTGATGGACCGGCACCGGTTCGGCTCACGCTCCATGCTGCAGAACATGCTCGGCCCCTCGGCCGATACCGCCGTCCTCACACTGCCGCAGGCCGCGAGAGAGCTTTCCGGCAGCTGGTCGCCGGTCGGCTGAAGGGAACCAAGTGCGGACTCCGGCTTTCCGCGCCCTTCTCCTGCATGCATAATTGCCTACACACTCAGGCTGGGAGGGTCACATGCGTAAGGTGTACGTGAGCACGGTCTTCGAGCAGCCCGTGGACGTGGTCTGGGCATCGCTCGGCGACTTTCACCGAGTCGACGCCTGGATGGAGAGAGTGCACACCTCGAGCCCGGAGGTCGGCGAGCAGGTGCCGACGATCGGTTCGGTGCGGCTGCTGACCGTCGGGGACGACCACCACATCGCACGAGAGCGGCTGGTCTCCTACGACGCGCGCAACCGCCTGATGACCTACGAGATGGCTCAGCACCACCTCCCCTTCGGGATGACGGACTATCTGGCCACCATTCACGTCCTGCCGGTCACCGACTCGGGTCGCACCTTCGTGGAGTGGTACGGAGAGTACGCATGCGCAAACGCGGAGGTGGCTCCGGCGATCGAGGCTGGTCTGCGCGACCTCTACGCCTCGTTCCTGAGCGATCTGCGCGCTCATCTCGAGGTTCCCGTCGTCACTTCGCCGGCCTGAGGGACGGACCGCTCACAGCGCTTCCTCGAGCACCTGCTCGAGGTCGCGTTCATGGAGCGGGAAGGTCGTCCCCCGGGAAGCGAAATCATCCATGGCCGAGTCGGCGAACAGCGGCACGTCACTTTCGGCGACACCGATCTCGCGCAGTCGTCGCGTGGGCGACAGCGGTGCCAGCAACTCCTCCACGGCGTCGGCCACGTCAACCGGCGCGACACCGAGGAGTTCCCCCACAGAGGTCAGGGCGGACGGGTCCCGCCTGCTCGCCAGCCGGAGAACATGGGGAAGCAGGATGCTGTCCACCAGGCCGTTGTGCACATGGACGCGGTGGCCCACGCTGTGCGACAACGCGGCGGTCAGGCCTCCCCCGGTGGAGTCCGTCCCCTCGCCCGAGAGCAAGGCCAGCAGGGTCAGTTCCACCCGCACCGCCGGATCGTCCCGCTGCTTCGCCAGCGCGACGATGCGGCCGGGGAGCTGCCGGACCGCGTGGCTGAGAGCGGCGTCGGCGTAGAGGTTCCGGCGCCGGGTCGTCATGCCCTCCAACGCCATGACGAGTGCGTTCAACGCCGCGTCACGCGCCACCGTGTCAGGTGCCCCGGCCGTCAGCTCGGGATCGACGATCACGCATCGGGCACGGGTCGCCGGATCGAACAGGGCGAGACGGCTGGTCGACTCCGGCCGGGTGACCGCAGCCCCGGCCTTCGGTGCCGCTGTCGTCGGTGTGGTCGCCAGGACCATCATGGGCAGCTTCGGCCGGGTCAGTCGGGGACTGACGAGGCCACCACCGGCGTCGCGCCGCGTCGCGAGCGCCTCGAGTTCGCCCTCCTCGCAGCAGAGGATGTTCGCGGCCCGCGCGGTCACCATGGCGGACCCTCCCCCGATCACCACGATCGCGTCGGCGGCCTGGAGTCGGCCGGCGACGGCCTGAACCATCTCGACCGGACTATGGGGACGGACGTCTGTCAGGACATCCGCGAAGCCGCGGCGGGTGCACCGTTCGACGCGGCTGAGCAGATCGTTGTCTCGAGCCACGCTCGGAGTGCACACCGCCATCGGCCGCACGGACCCGACCCGGTCCAGTTCCCCCGCGAGCCGCTCGGCGCTGCCGTCGCCCCAGTGCACGCGCAGGGACGTGCGCGAGAAGGACCAGGCCTTCATGGCGCTTCGCCGAGCCCGGTCCGGCCCGCGAGACGGTCGAGTTCGCGCTCGACGGTCGTGAACAAGCGGGCAGAGCTCAGCGCGCGCTTGTAGTAGAGGTGGCCGGGATGCTCCCAGGTGTAGCCGATGCCGCCGAGGATCTGGAGCATCGAGGCCGTCACGCGGACAGCGCAGGCTGACACGTGCGCATGGGTCATCGCCGCGAGTTCTTCCGGTGGGTCGACGCCCTCGGCGAGACTCCACGCGCCGTAACGCGCCACGTCCCGGGCGGTCTCCACGTCCACGAACATGTCGGCCAGGATGTGTTTGACGGCTTGGAAGCTCCCGATCGGGCGGCCGAACTGCTGCCGTTCACGGGCGTACGCCAGGGCCAGCTCGAACGCTCCCCGAGCGACACCGGCCACCTCGGCTGCAAGGAGCACCACCGGTACGGCGCGGGCGCGGACCAGGGCGGCCCGGTCGGTCCGCGTGTGTGCCGCCGTGGCCTCGGCGCCGGACAGCGTGAGGGTGGTCAGCGGCCGCGTGGGGTCCAGGGCCAAATCCAGCTCCATCCGCACACCCGAGGCGCCCCTGTGCACCCCGAAGACTCGTTCGTCGTCTCCCGCCCGTGCCACGACGAGGTGCAAGTCGGACCGGTCCGGGCACGGCACATGCATGATCCGGCCGTGCAACCGCCAGCCGTCACTCGTCTCCTCGGCCCTGACCGGCTCGCTCAGGCCCCCCGGGTCTGCCCAGGTCCCGATCACCTCGCCCGCGGCCAGCCCGGCCAGCCATGCCTGCGCCTGGTCGCCCCGGCCTGCCTGCAGGACGGCGACCGCGCAGCCGGCGCTGGCGAGCAGCGGCTGCGTCGACAGGTCGTACCCCGCCGCCTCGAGGACCACGGCGAGGTCGACGAGACTGCCTCCCGCTCCCCCGTCCGCCTCGGCCACGGCGATTCCGGCGAGCCCGAGTTCTCCCGCCAGTTGCGCCCAGACGCGAGGGTCGGCGACGGGCTTGCCCTCCAGCACCGCTTCGAGGTCCGAGGCACGTGCGCGCTCGAAGAACTGCCGGGCGTGCTGTGCCAGATCACGCTGCTCGTCGCTGAGATCAAACCGCACTGCTGTCCCCTCCTGCTTGCGCGTTCCGGGCCGCTGCGGGCCTCGGCTCCCGTGGTAGGCCGAGCACTCGTTCGGCGATGGTGTTGCGCTGGATCTGAAGCGAACCGCCGTAGACGGTTCCGGGCCGGGCGTGCAGAGCGTCCTGGATCCACACCGTGGCGGACGTCGGATCGAGGCCGAGCGGCTGAGGGCCGAGCGGCGCCACTGCGCCCGGACCGTCGAGGGACAGCGCGCGGGGTCCCAGGATGTCCAGGGCGAGTTCGGTGATCCGCTGGCGGTACTGGGAGGTGAACATCTTGGTAATCGACGACTCGGGGCCGGGCGGCGCGCCGGACACCCCGGCCGCGAGGCTGCGTAGCGCCAGGCAGCGCAGCACATGTACGTCGGCACGGCACCTCGCGATACTGGCTCGGACGGCCGAGTCCCCGGCAGCGCCCGTCGCCCGGGCCAGCTCCGTGAGCCGCTCGACCTCGATACGCGCGGCGGCGGCAGCGGCCACCCCTCCGGCACCCCGCTCGAAGCCCAGCAGTCCGAGAGCGACCTGGGCGCCGTTGCCGACTCCGCCCACCACGTGGGCGTGCGCGGCGGTCGCGTCGGTGAAGAACACTTCGGCGAACTCCGTCTCACCCGCCATGTTGCGGATGCCGCGAACGGTGACCCCGGGCTGGTCCATCGGCAGCAGCATGAAACTGAGCCCTCTGCCGCCTGGGGACGCGGGATCGGTCCGGAACAGGCCGAAGAGCCAGTTGGCGGTGACCCCTGCGGTCTGCCAGATCTTCTGCCCGTTGATCACCCAGGAGTCGCCCTGCCGGACCGCCCGGGTGCGGACGTTGAACAGGTCCGAGCCGGCCTCAGGCTCCGAGTAGCCCTGCGCCCACCTGATCTCGCCGGAAAGCGTGCGGGGGAGGAAGTACGCCTTCTGCTCCGCCGAGCCGTAGTGCATCAGCGTCGGTCCCAAAAGGACGATGCCGTTCGCGTCGTTCGCTGTCGGGAACTGTGGCGCCCCGGCCTCCGCGAGTTCCTCGGCCACGATCGACTGCTCGATCAACCCCAGGCCGCCCCCGCCGTACTCCGACGGCCAACCGGGCGCCAGCAGGCCCTGTTCCTGCAAGGCCTCCCGCCAGGACACACGAAACCCCTGACGCTCCCCTTCGGACAGGGCTCCGAGCCCACGCCAGTCAGGACCAAGCAACTGCCGGAGAAGCTCGCGGACTTGGATTCGGTAGGCCCGCTCCGTGTCCGAGTAGTGCAGATCCATCATCTCTCCCGGGACCAGACGACAGCGAGCCATAGCATACCCGATGGCATGCAATATGGCATGCCTCTTGTCGTCATAGAGACCCCGAGGACCGCCGTAGCACATCGCGCGGCGCTTGCGCGCCCGCAGCACAGGGCCTGTGGACGCAGTGGCGGGTCGCCGCCGGGCGGAGTAACTGCAGACTTAATGCGGAGCCTTACGCCCCCAACAGGCGGCGACTACAGGGATGGTGATACCTCCGCCGAGCACGAGACCGTGAACATCGGCGGCCGAGAGCTGTTCCGCTAGTCAACCAGTTCGCTCAGCGCACTCATCGCCTGGTCCACGAAAACGGCCAGCGGGGTCGTGCCGTCCGCGGCGGTCCAGGCATCAGTGGCGGCGTCGAGGCAGGAGATCGCCGACGCCACGAGGGCCTGGGCGCGAATATCGTCGGCAGACCCCGAGCCGCCGAGCCGCCGAGCGAGCACCGGCGCCATCATGCTCTGCCAGCCCTGCGTCTTCTCCCACTTGCGGGTCATCAGGGAACAGGCATCACTGAGCAGCTGCATCCGACTCAAGGACGGCTGCACCTCGTCAGCCTGCGGATCGGTGATCACGTCGAAGGAACGGCGCAGCGCTTCCCAGGGCCGCTCGTCGGCGGGTCGGGCGGCGAGCGCCGCGGCGACCTCGTGACCAAACTCGCCCACCTTGCGGAGAACGAGGTCCTCCTTGGTGCCGAAGTACCGGAAGAAGGTGGTTCGCCCCAGACCGGCCTCGGCCGCGATCTGCTCGACCGTCGTCTTGTCGAAGCCTTGCTCTGCGAAGAGCCGGAACGCCACCTCACTGACCTCCTCGCGCATGGCGGCGCGGGTCCTCTCCCGCAGCGAGGGGGACACGGCGGCGCGGGTGGATGAGGGGCTGGGCGCTTCGGGCATGCCAACCAGTGTAAAGCACAGGACCGAAATGGTACTGCGTTCCAGTACGGGTTACCGTTTCTGCAGCGGACTGAATGTCAGTGCCACCAGCAAGGACCGTCAGTCATGAAACTCCCCCTCGTCAAACTGGCCACCATGGCCACCGGTTCCGACAAACCCCAAGCTCTCCAGACTGCCGTCGAGGCCGCACGGCAGACGGAGGACCTCGGCTTCCACCGCATCTGGTACGCCGAGCACCACGACACCGCCAACTTCGCCTCCCAGGCACCGGAAATCCTCATCGCGCTGGCGGCCCCAGCGCATCCGAGTCGGCTCCGGCCCGGTGCTGCTCGACCACTACAGCCCCTACAAGGTCGCCGAGACTTTCCTTCAGTTCGAGGCTCTCGCGCCGGGACGCATCGCCCTCGGCCTCGGCCGGGCCACCACCGGCCCCGTGGCCGACCTCGCCCTGTGCCGTAACCGCAACAGCTCGCCGTTCGACAGCTACGACCAGCATGTACAGGAGGTGCTCGCCCACCTCGGCAACTGCGGCATCCTGGCGGTCATTGCCGTGGGGGCGGAAACCGACACCGGGGCTCGGAGACTCAACTGGTCGCGGCGCGCAGGGAAAAGGCGTCTCGCACAACGCGGAGATCGCCTGCACCCCGGCCAACGGTTCCTGGCTCGACCGGATTGAGGCCCAGTTCACCGCCCTGCGGCAGTCCGCGCTGGACGGCACCGACCATGCCCGGCACAAAGAGCAGGGAAGCATGATCCGCCGCTACATCATCCGGCGCACCGAGCACGCCATCAACGACCGCCTCTGCGGGGTCGTGAACAGGGCAAACGTCGCCTGATGCGGCACTTCGTACGGAGTGCTGACGCCAGCGTAGTCTCGCCGTCTCCCTCAACCGGTTCCGCCGGCGGCCCCGCCCCCGGGAACACCACCACTCGTCCTGTTCAGCCAGGAGGCGGTCAATGTCACAGACCAGTCGCCAGCTTCTGGATGCGAGGGTGGTTCCCCAGTGCCCAGCGGACAGTCTTCGGGGCGCGTCCGAGGAGGGTCTCCAGCTGGTCGGTGGTGCCACGGTAACCCCCGCCGCCCATCAACCTGGTCAGGGTCTTCAGGTGCTCCGCGGTGTGCGGGAACGAGGCCAGGGCGGCGTCCACGTAGGTCTCGTTCCAGGTTTCGATCCCGACGGGGACGTAGGTGACCGGGCGTCCGAGTACGGCCGCGTAGTCCTCCGCGAAGCCGTGCATGTTCTTCAACTCCGGGCCGTTGAGGACATAGGACTTGGAGATGTGCGGCGTCGGGTCGGTCAGGATCTTCACGCACAGCTCCGCCACGTCGTAACCCGCGATGGGCGCGAGCCGATGGTCGCCGAAGGGCAGGCGCAGTTCACCCTTGGTCAGCGGCTCCAGTGCCAGCCAGGTCATCAGGGGGTTCTCGACGAACATGGCAGCCCGCACATTGACGGTCGGCAGGCCGGACCACTCCAGCACCTGCTCGGCGACCCAATGGGCCCGCTGTTGCGGGGACCAGTCGGCGACAAGTCCGCCGAGCCACGCGCGCCGTTCTTCCTCCGCCGCGGTCATCTTCTCGAACGTCATGAATGACTGCTCGTACTCGGAGATGTTGACGAACGCCTCGATGCCGCCCTGGGCCCGCGCCGCAGCGGCCATCAGGCTCACGGCGTCGGTGTAGTACGGCGACAGGCTCATGCTGAAGTAGATACGCCGCACCCCCTTCAGAGCGGCAGTCACGTCGGCGATGGTGAGCAGGTCACCGACGAAGACCTCGGCGCCGGCCCGACGGAGCGAGTGCGCGCGTTCGTCGTCGTGGCGTACGAACGCCCTGACCGGCTGCCCTTGTTCAAGCAGCATGTCGACCATCGTCCGGCTCACACCACCGATCTCGCCGGCGGCACCGGTGATCAGGATGGGATTGCGCTCTGGCATGAAGGTGTCCTTTGTGTACTGGGGGTGAGACGGCCGTTCGGAAAGCCCAGGCACAGCGCCTGTGCGTCAGCCGGCCAGCTGGTTCATCTTGCGGATCTGTTTGTCGAAGACCCCGGCGGGAGCGAGGCGGCGCAGTACGCGTGCGCGTCCGGCCAAGGGACCGGCGGTGTAGCGCGGCTTCGGCTTCGGATCGGTCGCTGCCGCGACGATCGCCCTGGCGACGACAACAGGGGCGTCGCCACCCCTGACGGCCTCCGCCATGACGCGGTCGACGATCTGCCGCTGCTTCGCGTACGCGTCCAGCGGTGTGTCGGGCTTCGCACTGTTGGCCTCGAACCCGGTCCTGGTGTAGGCGGGTTCGACGATGAGCGCCCGGATACCGTGGTCACGGACCTCGTGGTCCAGGGATTCGGTGTAGCCCTCGACCGCGTGCTTGGAGGCGGCGTAGGCGGCCATGTAGGGCTGGGGCAGGAACCCGAGCACGGACGAGATGTTGATGATGCGTCCGCGCCGCTGAGCGCGCATGTGCGGCAGGACTTCGTTCACCATGCGCATGACCCCGAAGACGTTGGTATCGAAGACGGACCGGGCCTGCGCGAGGGAGGTTTCCTCGGCCGCACCCATGGAACCGACACCGGCGTTGTTGACCAGGACGTCGATCCGCCCGAACCGCTCGCTCACCTCGTGAACCGCGGCGGCGGCCGAGTCGTCGCCGGCGACGTCGAGTCCGAGGAACGTGACGCCGTCGAGCGGGGTGACGCGTGAAGTGTCACGGCTGGTGCCGACCACCTCGAATCCGGCTGCGCCCAGGGCCAGCGCGGTTTCCTTTCCAATGCCCGATGACGCGCCCGTCACGAGCGCCACTGGCCGACCTGTCGTCATCATGCACTCCTGAACCCTTCGAAACCGATCAGTTTCCGCTACCGTAAACCGATCGGTTTCCAGGCGCAAGTTCAGACAGGGAGAATGACCTCACGGGCAGGATCAGTGCGCAGGAGAGGCGCGAGGGAGTCATCCGTGCGGCGGTCGCCGAGTTCGCACGCACCGGCTACCACCGCACCTCCACCGCGGCGATCGCCGACCGGGTCGACGCCACGCAGCCCTATCTCTTCCGGCTCTTTCCCGGCAAGAAGGCGATCTTCGTCGCCGCACTGCTGCGGAGCATGGAAAACACCCGCCTGGCTATCGAGGCGGCGGCCGCGGGGGTGGCGGACGGTGAGCGGGCCCTCCAGGCGATGGCGAGCGCTTACTCGCGGCTGATCTTGACGCACCCCGAAACGCTCCTGATGCAGATGCAGGGATACGTTGCCGTGGCGGCCGCCGAGGCGCAGGGCGACGACCTGTTCGGTGAGGTCGTCCGGGCGGGCTGGATGAGGATCTGGGAGACCGTGCATCTGTCGCTGGGCGCCGACACCGACGAGACCGCGAGCTTCTTCGCGTGCGGCAGGCTCGGCAACACGCTTACGGCCATCGGGCTGCCCGCGGGTGCCGGGATGTGAGGGAGTTCTAGTGGACGCCCGCCGCGTCGAGCAGGGTGGTCACCGTGGGCGCGAC
This sequence comes from Streptomyces sp. NPDC005799, assembly GCF_040630525.1. NCBI lineage: Bacteria > Bacillati > Actinomycetota > Actinomycetes > Kitasatosporales > Streptomycetaceae > Streptomyces > Streptomyces sp. NPDC005799. Next base: position 693 of record NZ_JBEXXQ010000071.1, on the reverse strand, counting down.
GAGCCCGGTCAGGCTGTCGGCCTGGATTCCGGCGCGGGCACTGGCGCCGTCGAAGACCATGCTGAGCTGCCGGGCCAGCAAGTCCGGGCCGCTCGCCCCGCCCTGCTCGGCCTCGGCACGGAAGAAGGCGGTCAGGTCCGCCTTGACGCGGTGCGCCACCTGGCTTGCGGGGTGGCTCTGGTCCTTGAGTTCGATCTGCACGGCCAGGTACCGGCAGCCGTGGAAGTCGGGGGCGGCGGACTGTGATTCCACCTGCGCGAAGACGTGCAGGATCCGCTCGCGGGGTGACCGGCCGTCGTCCGCCGTGGGCAGGAGAGTCGCCACATAGGCGGAGGAGCGCTCCTTCAGGCTTGCTGCCAAGAGTTCGTCCTTGCTCTCGAACAGCTGGTACATGGAGCGCTTCGACACTCCTGCCGCCTTGCACAGGGCCTCGACGCCGATGCTGACGCCGTCTCGGTAGGTGAGGGTGGCCGCCGCCTCCAGCAGCCGCTCCCTGGGGCTCAGCTTCACTTCGGTGGTCATACCGCGAGGTTAACCCGAAGTGGACGAAATGAAAACCGTTCGGTTTCCAAGGGGTGGGGCAGAGGCTCGGCGACGGCCTGGGGGTACGGCGTGGAGCTGGAGATGCCGCCCAACCTGGAGTGGTTCCGCGGCCGCAAGGACGTGCTGCGGTTCCTGCACGCGCGCGTGCAC